>CAXTPJ010000030.1:0-11844 GCA_964245855.1 uncultured Ferruginibacter sp.
AAAAAGGTGGCTACCATCGAAAGTATCGGGTCATCCACCCGCATTGAAGGCAGTAAGCTTAGCGATAGACAAGTAGAAATCTTACTGAGTAACCTTTCAATAAAAAAATTCTCATCAAGGGATGAAGAAGAGGTTGCCGGGTATTCAGCTGTAATGAATTTGATCTTTCAATCTTATGCTGATATCCCTTTGAGTGAAAATTATATTAAACAACTGCATTCTGAACTCTTAGAGTATAGCCAAAAAGATGCATGGCATAAGGGCAACTATAAAAAATCCCCTAATCATGTGGAAGCCTTTGCGCCAGATGGCAGTTCGTTGGGAATTGTTTTTGAAACAGCAAGCCCCTTCGAAACCCCTCTGCGAATGGAAAATTTAATCAAGTGGTCAACACAAGCCTTTTCTGAAAAGAAGCTGCACCCAATCCTGATCATAGCAATATTTGTTGTTGAGTTTCTGGCTATACACCCCTTTCAGGATGGGAATGGCAGGCTTTCGAGAGTACTCACTACATACCTTCTTTTGAAATTCGGGTATGCCTATGCCCCTTATAGCTCACTAGAAGCTGTTATTGAACAGAACAAAGAAGGCTACTACCTTGCTTTGCGCCAAACCCAGGGAACTCTGAAATCAGACACACCGAACTGGCAACCTTGGACAATATTTTTTCTTAAAGCGCTTAAGCAGCAAAAGCAAAGGCTTGAAGTGAAACTGGAAAGAGAAAAATTGTTGATGGCCCAATTGCCTGAATTGTCATTACAAATACTTGACCTGGCTAAAACAAGGGGCCGTGTAACGGTAAAGGATATCGTCTCCCTAACGAATGCGAACCGTAATACGGTTAAAAAGCAGCTGGAATCGCTAGTTTATAATAATTACCTTTTACAAAATGGTATTGGAAAAGGCACCTGGTATGCTGCTAAATAAATTAAACAGCTTTTGAAAAATCAGCATGATATTAAGGTCTGTGTTGTTATACCTTGTTTCAACGAGGCAAAAAACATAATTGCCGTGTGCAAGTCATTAGGTTTTGGAATGGGAAAAACCAAAATCAAAAATAATGATACCCTCTTTATCGTAGATAACAATTCTACTGACAACACCTACGAAATTTTAAAAGAGATCCGAAAAAACTCAAGGACAGGTGCAGTTTTTATAGGCAAAGAAACTGTACAAGGCTTCATTCCAGCAAGGGAGCGGGGAAATTTAATGGTGGTGGAGTTTTGCAAACGCAAACATTTAGTGCCGCAAAATATTTTAATTGTTCAGGCAGATGCAGACACCATTTATTCCAAAGGGTATTTGGCTGCGATGAAAAAAGAAAGCTTAACATCAGGGGAGAATACTATGTTACAAGCCTGTATAAGCTATTTGCCAAGTTTTAGAGCAAAGTATTCGAAATACCTACAGATGTGCGAGCGGATTGATAATAGGTATAGCTCTCTTTTTCCAAGCCAACTAGATGATGATATTATAATAGATGATAAAGTAGCAGCTTACCGATTAAGTGATTACTTTAAATGGGGTGGTTTTATACGGGAATACACCTCTAGGGGCGATGAAATTTATTCCGAAACATCCCGGCTGTTTATCAGGTCGAAAATTAAAAATGCAAAGCGCCGAATGGTTGATACGTTTGCATTTCATTCAGCAAGAAAAATTGTTGCGAACCCCTTACTGAGTTTGGCAACTGCAGGCTTTCCCCATGAAAGATTGAATTTGGAGCAGCTCAAGATAATTTATGAAGACAATCCGTCATTAGACTTAGGAAATTTCAACATGAAAAACCCTAAGATAAAAAAAGCTGCCAAACAAAGAGAACTACATATTTTGACACTTCTTACTATACTGCCCTATCATGTTGCAGCAACTTTAGATAAAAAAACTCGGATTATACCATCTCAATTTGCGGCATTTCTTAGAACAATTTTACCGACGAGAAAAAAAGCAGACTTGAAAAACAGGCCAGGAGTATTTTTTATAGATGCTGTAGATGTTATGATTAATTTCCCAGAAGAGATTTTTAACCAGGCAAACCAGTTATTACAAAGGGGAAACTGATCAAATAATTTTTTTATCAATAAATAAAATTTGTACTTTTATATCCAAATCTTCGAAGAAAATGGAAAACAAAAATTTAGCTACAACAACAGGAAATAATAATGCAGCTCAGTTAGCGCAAACCCTGAAACAACACACCCCTTCCCATCCTGCTTTAAACAGAATGCGTTCTAAAGTCATGGAGACGTATGGAGTACAGGCAATTTCTGCATATGACCGTATGCACCACAGGCATAACAGGTCTTAATAAAATCATATGATAGCTTTAGGCGGTGAACCAAGCGTCAGGTGTTTTCTTTTAAAAGTCGCATCACGTTGCAATATTAATTGCGACTATTGTTACATGTATAAACACCTAGACCAAAGTTGGGTTTCCCAGCCAAAGTTTATGAATGATGACTTATTAAAATTATCTGCACAAAGAATTGCTGATTATACAATCGAAAAGAAATTTGACCGCATTTCAATTGTTTATCATGGCGGCGAACCATTGTTGCTTGGAGCGCAAAAAATAGTTGACCATGTTGAAATAGTCACAAAATTTCTACCCAATGTTAATGTAGAGTTTTCGCTTCAAACAAATGGCACTCTCTTAACAAAAGAGGACTTATTATTATTCCGAAAGGCAAAAATTCAAGTTTCATTAAGTTTAGATGGACCAGCCTATGCTCATGACAGGCATAGATTAGGCCATGATGGAAAATCTACCTATAAGGCTACAGAACAAGCGTTAGCTTTATTAGAAGAATTCCAGGATGTATTTTCTGGTGTTATTGCTGTTATAGACCATAGAAACAATCCCCACGACTTATTAGATTTTTTTGCATCTAAGAATATCCCACAATTGGATTTTTTATTACCAGATGCAAATTATTTGACCCTTCCTCCAGGAAAAAATGAAGACCCAAACATCTACAAAGATTGGCTGCTTGAATGCTTTAATGTATGGTTTGATAAATACCCGCATCTAAAAATCAGAACATTCGATACTATCCTCTCTTCTCTTCTAGGTGCTCCAAGTGAAACTGACGGCTTAGGCTTTGGCGATGTTAGTTTGATTACCATTGAAACGGATGGTTCATATCAAGACTTAGATGTGCTAAAAATAACAGGTAGCGACATTCACCTAAAAGGAAATATTCGAAGCACAAGCATCAAAGATGCTTTGAAATCTGATCACATAACCTTACACAGAGAAAACTTACAAAAGGAAGGGTTGTGTGTAACATGTCAAGAGTGCCCTGTTGTTAATGTTTGCGGCGGCGGCTCGGTAGCGCATCGTTATAGTGAAGCAGGGTATAAAAACCCGAGTGTCTATTGTGAGGAATTAAAATCATTAATCGAACATGCCAATCAACGGGTAATGGGAGAATTAAAAGATGAGATTGCTAAAAGCCATTATAAATCACCAGAACTATCTATTGATACGATTTTCATCTTTGAAACACAAACGGGAAAATCAACTGCACTTATCCAGGTATTAAGTGAATTTCAGGATGCGCAAAGCGAAGCTTTTAAAAATGCGCTTGAATCTCTAAAAAATAAATCAGATTCTTTTAAGGCAATTATGCAGCTCCCTTCTGAGGAGTTTAGGAATTTGTCTATACAACCCAGCGTAGTTGTTTGGACTGAAGTGCAGCAGAAAACACAACAGGGGTTATTGGTCCACAATATCGATGGAGAAATTATAAATGATGACGATTTATATCTTGAAGAAATCTATTCATTGGCATTCTCCAATAATTGGCCTGCAATTCATAGAGAAGACATTTGGTTAAGAAAGCCATTCGGTAAGAAAATATTTTTTGAGGATCAGGACTCTTTGCAAACCGGGATGGAAGTTTTTGAAACAGCATTATCTCTCATTTCAGACTGGAACCCTGAAATCATTGAAGAAATGAAATTGATTTCACCTGAAATACAATTTATAAGAGATTTATCTGCACATCCTGATAAAGTAGTTTCATTTAGTGATAATAGCGTTCCGGGTGCTTTATATGTGCAACTTAAAAGAGGCAATGATTTTATTGACCCGGCAGATTTAGCTGATTCTATTATACATGAACACAGGCATCAAAAACTTTATTTGCTTCAAAGGGTTTGCCCTATTGTAAATGCAGATTTCCCGCTTGTGAAATCTCCATGGCGTGAAGAACTAAGACCTCCAACCGGGTTATTTCACGCTTTGTACGTGTTTACCGAGCTGTTAAGTTTTTGGTCACATATGGCATTATCAAGCGAGACGAAATTGAAGCAAAAGGCAAAAGAAGAATGTAAGAGAATATCCGAACAATTGAGCAGCGGATTTGGAATTGTTGAATCGTGTGATTTAACTGAGGAAGGTTTATATCTCTTAAAAATCCTAAACGAAAAATATTTGTCCTTACATCATGAATATCAGCCTGCCCTTAAACAAGTTTCATCCTGACACTTCAAAAGACTTAAATTTTTTCAACCAGTATTTCTCTGGTAGAATCTCTATATTATCTGAAGACAAATCAAGCATTATTTTGAAATGGCCAGACTATGATTCTTTTTACATCGATCCTAAATTACAAGAAGGGTTGAACTCTTTAGAAAAAGGGATTGTAGTGGCAGACATTCCTAAATTTTACATACGGAAAAAGAATTATCAGTTTTCATTTAATGATAACTGGAGCCTGTTTTCATGGAGTGAATGGTTGTTAAAAAGAAAAAATGCAAATCAACCACTTGACAAAGTAGTTATAGTTCATATTGACGATCATACAGATTGCATGTCCCCCTTGTTGTTTAAAAATGGGAATGAGCTTATTGACCCAATAATTAATTCCAATGTGAAGGAAGATGACCCGGAATCTATAAAGAATTCAATTCTTTCAGGGGCTATTTCTATTGGTAGTTTTATGCCTATTTTTTTACATGCCTTTGAACAACTGGAACTCCGGCATTTGAATAATACTTATAGGCTCACTGGGAAAGAGAGTTGGGCTTCTATTGACAAGGGTTTTGTTCTGGACGAGGTTTTTTCAATACAGGGAGAAAGGCCGGCTGTAAAATTTAATAGGAATACAGATACCCCTTGTCGCTACTTTGTTACTGATGACTTGGATAAGTTGCTTAAGGATATCCCAACAGACGCACCTGTTTTACTTCATATAGATATGGATTATTTCAACAATAGGTTTGATGGGGATTCAGATTGGCAACATCATAATTATAAGCATGATCCTGACAGCACTGCTATTCAAAAAAAAATTGAATACGTTGTTAAAGGAATTCTAGATGTTATTCCCAGATCACAAATTGAAGATATTACTATAGCAGTCTCACCAGGTTTTTTTCCAGCTGAGTTTTGGAAGCAAAGTATAGAGTTAATTGATAAATTATTGGAAAGCAAATGAGCAATAAACAGATACCAGCAAGTAAAGAGGAAATTCTCCTGAAAGAGGGTTCTGGTAGTAGATTACATGATAAAACAAAAGGAAAATACTGGCATATTTTTCTGAAAGATACCCGGGTTGGTAAAATATATATAGACTTCTTAGAGAATGAAGTGTTGGGAAATCACCCGGCAATAGATATTTTTATCAATCAACAGTTCCAAGGTTTAGGCATTGGAAAACATGCATATGCATTAGCCTGTGAAAAAAGCGGATTAGATTTTGTATATATGCATACACGCAAGTCAAATATTGCATCAATTAAGGCTGCTAGCGCAGCGGGATTTGTTGAAGTAAACGATACAAGATTTAGACAAACTGTGATGGTTTGGAAAAAGGAAAATGACTCTTTAAAAAATTAAACGGATGTTTTATTTAATTAAATCCGAGCCGGAAGGAGCCGGTTATTATTGCTAAAAACGATGGCTTGCAATTAATAACCCTTTCTCAACATCTCCGCATATTCATTTGGCAGCGGGCTTTCCTCAACTGCTTTCGCCGCTAACTCTACAGCGTAATCAAAGCGTATAAAGTCAACCTGAATAGCGTCCTTACTTGTTATGCTGCTATCAGCATTTATTGTAAGCATCACATAACAACCCTTCGGGTTATTATCTTTTGGTTTGCCTACTGAACCGATATTAATCGCATGGCGGTAATGAATATTTTCGCCTGGCTCAATTGGTAAAATGCGGTGATAAGGTTTGTGCGTATGACCGAAACAAAGGATATCTGCATCCGCCTGCTCCATAATCCTTAAAAGACTTTTTTCGTCTCTATCTTCAAACAAATACTCATTTATTTTTCTAGGGCTGCCATGCACAAGGAGTAAATTCAATTTGTCGTTATTCAATTGAAATTCCACCTTTATATGTGACGGTAATGTCCGCAAGTATTTTCTTTCATCAGGTTTTACGAGTGAGTTTGTATAAGAAATAGAAATCTTCCCCATATCCTTTTCAGGTTCGGTTTTATAAGCACAGCCGCATTCATCACTCATCAAGCCAATGCCCTGATCGTAATTACCTGCTATGGTTGGGATGCCTCGTTTCCGAATTTCATTAATCACTTCGTTTGGCCAAATGTTGTAGCCGACTAAATCACCGAGGCAATAAATCGCATCGGGCTTTTGCTCTTCTATGCTTTTAAAGCAAGCTTCCAATGCAGGAAGGTTTGCGTGTATGTCGCTAAATAGTGCTATTCGCATGTTGTTTATCTTTTTCGTGAAGTATGTTGAATATTAAAATTGCTAAAACCGCACCCAATACAGGAGCAAAAACGTAAATCCATAAATGCTCCGTATGCCCTGAAATAACAGCAGGTGCGATTGATCTTGCAGGGTTCATGCTCGCTCCGCAAATCGGGCCTGCAAACATCGCTTCTAGTAAAACTGTTGAACCTATCGCCAGTCCCGCAAACATTCCTTGCTCTTTGCTTCCCGTCGCCACATGAATAATAACGAGCATGAGAAAGAAAGTGAGAATAAATTCTAGAATAAAGGATTGGCTGGCACTTCCTGCAGGCAATGTCGAACCCAAAACATCATTAGCAGGAAACAGATAATGTAAGGTTATGCTAGCCAAAAAAGCACCAGTCAATTGACTTAAGATATAAGGTAAAACTTGTTTCAATTTAAATCGCTTTGCTATCGTAAAAGCGATTGTAACGGCGGGATTCATATGAGCGCCAGAAATATTTCCAAGCGTGTAAATCATCGCCATCACAACTAAGCCGAATGTGATGGCAATGCCTACATGCGTGATAGCGCCACCCGTTTGCTGATTAATTACGATTGCACCGGTGCCGCAAAACACGAGTGCGAATGTGCCTATGATCTCAGCGATATATTTTCGAAAATTACTTGCTAGTAACATATATCATTTCCTTTGCGATATCGTTAATGATCGTATGCGCTTTTTCTTCTGTGTCATTACTCATAACTTTTGGAAAAGGAAGATTTAAAGCATTAGATGCCATTTCTATTCCTTTACAATCACTTTCTATTTGCGGGCTGCAAACAATGACTGATGTTGCATCTTTCGTGGGCAAAGACTTATCTTCTACTGTTTTAGAAAACAGCAAAATGGGGTCTGCATTGTCACTGTATCTTACACTATAAATCAACTTTCCCCCATGATTTTCCTTTGTTATCTTATATCCAATTTTAACCAGATAAGAGATTAGCTTCAGATCAATTTCTTTTGATGTAAGACCTGCTGAAAAAATCTTCATTTTTCTATGCTTGTTAAAGTAACAAAGTGTTTGGGCAAATACTTGCGATGCCTGGCTTCTGAAGGAATTTTCCGAACAATAAAAAACTAAGTTCCAATCCTCATAATCAAGCCTACTTGAGAAAATATCGCTTTTGATTATTTCCAGTGCCTTGCGATGTTCCGATGTAAGGTTTTGCCCTTCGATAGACTTAAAATACGCTTCTATCTCAGGGTAAATCTTGGGTGCAGTAGTTACAGGTTTAAATGATGACACAATAGCCGAAAGGGCTATGAGAAAGGCGGTTGCTAAAATTATCCTTTTCATGTTTTAAAAAGTTTATGAGTGAATAATTAATTACAGCATTCAGGGCCGCAGCAAGTCTTTTCTGTCGAGGATTTTTCAGCATAAACGGTAATACTTCTTATGCCCGTGCCCGATTGTTTGAATTCAGTTATTTGTTCTGGTGATAAATATTGGCTTAGGATATCATCTGGGATGATAATTGGTTTATCTTTTTGAACGGTGATATTTTTGAACCCGTTCGCTTCGATCAATTCAAGATAGACTTCCTTTTGAATTGCTCCAGCTACGCATCCTGCATACATTTCTGCAGCTTCTTTGATTTCTTTAGGGAGTTGCTCTTCTAAAACGATATCGGAAATAGAAAAGTGCCCACTTGGCTTTAATACACGGTAGATGTCTTTTATTACGGCATCTTTATTTGGCACTAGGTTTAAAACACAATTGCTAACGATCACGTCTGCTGTATTTGCAGTGACAGGCATGTTCTCGATATCACCTTGTCTAAATTCGACATTGTGAAAGCCTCTTACTTCTGCGTTCTGCCTTGCCCGTTCGATCATTGCGGGTGTAAAATCGATACCTATTACTTTGCCCGTTTCGCCTGTTTCATGTCTTGCAATGAAAGCGTCATTACCAGCACCGCTTCCAAGATCAATCACAACGTCACCTTGTTTGATTTTTGCAAATTGAGTAGGCAGACCACACCCTAAGCCTAAGTCGGCATCGGCGTTATATCCTTCAAGGTTCGTGTAATCGTCAGTCATGATGTTATACACTTCTGTCGAGCATCCCCCTACTCCGCAACAGGAGCTTTGATTGCTCTCTTTATCCTGCAAAGCGATCTCGCCGTATTTTTGTTTTACGAGGTCCTTCAATTCTTGTTCCGTGTTCATAATGTCCTCCTTTTATTTTTGTTTTATTGTAATATTGCGATGAATAAGGGCAAAAAAAATCAACAGCACTTACTGTTATTCAATATTTCACTACCAAAAAAGCCTGAAAAAAGTTCTTTGTACTCATTCCACACTTTAGGGTCAATGCAATAGCATACGCTCGTGCCTTCAATCGTTCCTTGTATCAATCCAGCGTTTTTCAGTTCTTTTAAATGTTGGGAAATCGTCGCTTGCGCTAATCCTAATTCTTCGACCAGGTCGCCGCAGATACAAGCATTCGATTTAACCAATATTTGTAAGATGGCAATACGTGCAGGATGGGCGATAGCCTTGCACATCGTCGCTAAAGCATTCTGTTTCTTCGTAAATAAATCGGTTTTCGTTGCACCCATAACAAATCCTTTCAATCGCAATATTACGATAAATACTTTACTCACCAAAAAATCAAGCACTTTTTTTATTACTCTTCCCATTTCCACCCCCGCAACTGATAATATTTTTTTCTAGGAGTAGCTTTCAAAGGGTCAATGCCATTCTTTTTGCAAATTCTAAAATGAACAATGGTTCCCATGGTCACAATTACAATAGGAAATATGATCGCAGAGTGTCCTATCCAAAAATATGAAGCGATGGTCACAGCATCAATCATCAGCCATTTGAATATCTTTTTGAAAGCAGGGGTTTCGATTTCGAACTTAGCGAAAAATGAGCTGCCGATTGCTTGAATGACAAGCAGGATAAAGAGTTCTAATTCTAGTCCCATAATCTTTATTTTTAAAATTTCATTTTCTGAATGCGTACAGCATTTAAAATAGCTAGTAAAGCAACGCCTACATCTGCAAATACAGCTTCCCACATTGTGGCTAACCCGCCTGCTCCTAAAACTAATACAACCGCTTTTACGGCAAAGGCCAGGATTATGTTTTGAATAACGATACGCTTTGTGGCTTTACCAATTTTGATGGCGGTTGATATTTTTGAAGGCTGGTCTGTTTGAATAACGACATCTGCTGTTTCAATAGCTGCATCGCTTCCCATACCTCCCATTGCTATGCCGACATCACTCAAAGCCAAAACGGGTGCGTCATTTATCCCATCACCAACGAAGGCAACAACTTTCGTTAAGTCTTTTTTCAGTTCCTCTACCTTCTCTACTTTGTTTTCAGGTAAAAGATCCCCAAAGGCGTTATCTATGCCAATTTCTTTTGCCACTTTCTGTGTAATGGAATTTTTATCGCCGCTAAGCATGACGGTCTGCGTAATACCGTTTTCATGCATCTGTTTGATAGCGTCTTTCGCATCTTCCTTGATTTCATCAGCAATAAGAACATAGCCTGCATATTTGTTATCGATTGCAACGACAACGATACTTTCAACAATGTTGTCGATCTCAGCATTGTAAACAACACCAAACTTTTTCAAAAGCTTAGAGTTGCCTGCCAATATTTCTTTACCGTTTACACGCCCCTTTAGTCCATGCCCTGAAATTTCCTCCACGTTTTCGGCTTGTACAGATTGCCCTTCCTCCTTCGCATATTCTGCGATGGCTTTAGCAATCGGATGTGTCGATTTGCTTTCAATCGCTGCAAGCGTTTTTATAAATTCTTTCTCATCGCCTTCATTTGCAACAACCTTCTGAACTTTAAAAACGCCTGCTGTTAGCGTTCCCGTTTTATCCATGACAACAGTATTGACCTTTGTCATGAGTTCAAGGTAATTCGACCCTTTAAACAGAATACCGTTTTTGCTCGCAGCGCCAATCCCTCCAAAATATCCCAACGGTATAGAAATCACTAGGGCACAAGGGCAACTAATCACTAAGAAGATCAATCCCCGGTAAAGCCATTCAGTAAAAACATAGTTTTCAACAAAGAAATATGGAACAACAATCAAAGCAATTGCTAGAAAGAACACGATTGGAGTATAAATCTTGGCAAACTTGCGGATCAGCAATTCTGTTTTCGCTTTTTTAGCAGTAGCATTTTGCACCATATCTAAAATACGAGCGAGCGAACTGTCTGAGAATTTCTTCGTCACTTTCAATTCAATCACTTTGTCGATATTAAGCATGCCTGCTAAAACAACTTCTCCTTTTGATATCGTTTTAGGTTTACTCTCGCCTGTTAAAGCCGATGTATTGAAACTGCTGCCCTCGGTGAGAATTTCGCCATCAAGAGGCACTTTCTCACCCGCTTTAATTTGAATGGTTTCGCCTATTTCAACTTCTTCTGGCTTTACTTCTACGTAGCTATTGTTTCTTAATACGAATGCTGACGCAGGTCTTACATCTAAGAGCGCTTTGATATTACCCTTTGCTTTGTTGACTGCAGCCGTTTGAAATAATTCACCAATGGCATAGAAAAGCATCACTGCAACACCTTCGGGGTATTCCCCGATGGCAAAGGCACCAACAGTTGCCAAGATCATTAAAGTAAATTCGGTAAAGAACTCTTTGTTGCGAAGAGCTTCCCAACCTTCTTTCATAACAGGTAAGCCTACAGGTAAATAAGCAATCACATACCATGCAAGCCTGACATACCCTTCAAAGAAAGAAGGCTTAAGATAATTGTCTAAGGCAATGCCGAGAAGCAACATCGTAAGACTTATTAGGGCTGGAATATAGCTTTTAAAGCCACCCCCTGAACCATGATCGTGGTCATGTCCATCACCCTCTTCATGTTCATGATCGTGCCCGTCATCTTTTGAATGGCCTTCGGCTAAGAGTTTTTTTGCTCCAGCTTTCACATAGATTTTTTCTTGCTGAGTGCAGCATATTTGTTTTCCGTTTTTATCATATATGTGTTGATGTGCCATATGAATACTTTGTTGTAAGTGTGGAAATAAAAAAAGGGTTGCAGATTAAAATCCGCAACCCCTTATAATAAGTGAATTTGTTTTTACGATGAAAAAGCGTGAACCATGCCCAAGATCGTGGCAAGCATAACAAAGCA
>CAXTPJ010000031.1:0-11618 GCA_964245855.1 uncultured Ferruginibacter sp.
CTTTACTTCTACCATGCTGGTTTGTAAGGTTGGATATTACCCTGAAAATGATACCGACTACGCTCCTGCAAATTTATACGGCGAGAGTAAAATGCTGGGTGAAAAAATCATCCGGGATAATGCGCCGGGCCTTCATTACAAATGGTCAATTATAAGGCCTACTTCCATTTGGGGCCCCTGGTTTGGGCCAACATACCGGGAATTTTTTGTTATGATCCTGGAAAAAAAATATTTTAATTTTTCCGGTAAATCTGCAACTAAAATTTATGGGTACATCAACAACACGGTACACCAAATTGATACCATTCTTTTTTCCGAAGCCACCCATGCTGCTACTTATTATCTTGGTGATTATACTCCCGTTAATATAAAAGAATGGGCCAATGAAATTGCGGAAGAGGTTGGTATCCGAATAATCACCTTACCCCGCATATTGGTGTATGGTGCAGCCATTGCCGGCGATATACTAAAAAAGTTCAAAGTTAAATTTCCAATGAATTCGTTTCGTTACGGAAACATGACAACAGATAACTTAGTGCCGCTTGAAAATACAAAACAAGTTGTACCACATTTACCTGTTACAAGAAAAGAAGGTAACAAGGCCTCATTAAAATGGCTCGAAGAAGTGTATATGAAAAACAAAGAAAAGTTTTCGAAAGTTACTTATGAATAATAAAGAACTTGTGTTTATCAATCAAAACGCAGGTTACCTGATGATTGATATCATTAATGCCAACAGTGGCAGTAAACAAGTATCATTAATTACCGGCAGGCTTAATCAGCGCAATATCCCGCTTAATGATTCAGTAAAAATCGACAAGATTATTCCTTATAACAGGTCATCTGCAACTAAAAGGATTTTTACATGGGTATGGTCGTTCATTCAAATATGGTGGCGCATAAAAACACGTTACCGTAAAGCTGATCTTTTTATTGTTACCAATCCTCCTTTTGCAATTTTTCTTCCGCTTTTTTGCAATAACCCTTTTTCTATATTGGTGTTTGATGTATATCCTGATGCATTGGTCGCATTCAATTTTTTTAAAAAAGGCGCATTCACTACCCGTTTATGGGAAAAAGCAAACCGTAATGTTTTTGCAAAAGCATCACATATTTTTACGGTAAGCAAAGGCATGAAAAAAGCGCTCAGCCAATATGTAGCGGAAGAAAAAATCACAATGGTCCCTATTTGGACAGACAGCAGTTTTTTAAAGCCGATGTTAAAAAGTGAAAACACTTTTGTACAGCAACAACAATGGCAAGATAAATTTTTGGTGGTGTACTCCGGAAACCTTGGCCGCTCACATGATATAGAGGTAATGGTAGAGATTGCCGCTAAAATAAAAGACAACACCATTCAATTTGTAATCATTGGCGAAGGAGATAAACAGCAGTCCATCAAATTACTGATAGAGAAATATCAACTGCAAAATTGTACATTACTGCCCTGGCAGGAAGCAAATATGCTCCCCTACACTTTGTCTGCCGCAGATATTGCTGTTGTTACAATTGGAAAAGAAGCATCTGCATTAAGTATACCCAGTAAAACATTTAATTTATTGTCTACCGGTACACCCTTGTTATGTGTAGCCAGCAGCGAAGCCGATCTGGCAGAGCTTGTAAATCAATACCAGGTAGGAAAATGCTTTGATGCAACGGCGATTGATGAGATGATAGCGTTCATTCATCATGTTAAATCAGATAAACACTACCAGTCACAATTGCGCCAAAATGCATTGACCGCATCTAAGGATTTTAGTCCGGAAAATGCCTTTACATTTGCACAACTATAGAAGCTGTCATGTATCAAATCTTTTTTAAACGGATCATAGATTTTGTCATTTCACTAATCCTGTTGATAATACTTTGTCCGGTTTTATTGATTGTTGCTGTAGTATTATTTATCAATAACCGGGGAAGTGTTTTTTTCGTACAACCAAGGCCAGGGAAAAATGCAATCATGTTTAATGTGATTAAATTTAAAACCATGACTGACAGGAAAGACATCCATGGTAGTTTATTGCCCGATCATAAACGGTTAACGGCTGTAGGTAAATTTATCCGTTCTGCTTCGCTGGATGAGTTGCCGCAGTTAATCAGTGTATTAAAAGGCAACATGAGCCTGATAGGCCCAAGGCCATTGCTTGTAAAATATTTGCCCTTGTATAATGAACAACAAAGAAGGCGGCATGAAGTGAGGCCGGGCATTACCGGTTGGGCACAGGTTAATGGCCGGAATACAATTGGCTGGGATAAAAAATTTGAGTACGATGTATGGTATGTGGATCATGTTGGTTTTTTACTCGATCTCAAAATTATATGGCTAACCATAAAAAAAATAGTTATAAGGGAAGGTATCAGTGCTGAAGGCAGTGCAACCATGACTCCTTTTACAGGCAATAATTAAATATAAAATCATGAAAGAAAAATTCCTGGCTTCCTTCAAAGAAGCATTGCAGATAGATGACCGTGAAGTAGATACAGCAGATATTTTTCGTGATTACGAAGAATGGGATTCATTGAGCAGGCTTTCATTGATTGCTTCCCTGGATGAAGAATTTGGTGTACAGATAGAAGACAAAGAATTTGAAACACTCACCACTGTTGGCGATCTGATGAATGCAGTAGAATTAAAAGAGAAGAAATAACAACATGGCCTTATTACAGTATTCAAATGTAGGCATCAGGGGAATGGCAGCATGCGTGCCTGCCAATACCATTGTTAATTATAACTATACCCAACACTTTTCTGAAGAAGAAGCCCGTGCCATCACAGATAAAACCGGTATCAGGGAAAGGCGTTTTGCAAAGGAAGGCGTTACTTCCTCCGACCTTTGTTTTGCTGCCGCAGAAAAACTGATTGCCGATCTTGGTATTGATAAAGCTGAAATTGAATTGCTCGTTTTTGTATCGCAAACCCCGGACTACCGTATGCCGGCAACATCCGTATTGCTACAAAACCGTTTGGGCCTTCCCATGCAAACCATGGCCTTCGACCTTACATTGGGATGCTCGGCTTTCGTATATGCGTTGTCGGTAGTATATGCCATCATGGAAAAATCGGGGTTAAAAAAAGCATTGCTACTGGATGGCGAAACCAGGTCGAGGGTTTATTCCTCAAAAGACAGGAATACCGCATTCCTTTTTGGAGATGGCGGCGTGGCTGCAATCATTGAAAAAGGGGAGCAATATGGTAACAGTTATTTTTCTTTGAATTCAGACGGATCAAGGGAAGACCTCATCAAAATAAAGGGTGGTGGATACCGCTACCCAAGTTCGGCACAAACAGTAGAAGAAAAGGTTGTTGATGAGCATGGTAACATCCGTTCAGATGAACAGGGTTATATGGAAGGGGCAGATGTGTTTAATTTTGTGTTGAGAGAAATCCCGTCTGATATAAAAAGGCTGGAAGCATTTTCAGGCATCAGTATGCCAGACCAGGATTATTTTATATTTCACCAGGCCAACGATTACATGAATAATTATCTTGGAAAAAAACTCAAACTGCCTGCAGATAAAGTCCCTTCCTCTATCGCCCGCTTTGGCAATACTTCCTCTGTATCTATTCCTTTAACTATCGTAAGCCAGTTGCAGGGAAAATTGGAGGAGAATAAAACGGCCATGTTATGTGGCTTCGGAGTTGGTATGTCGTGGGCAACTGCATTCCTTAATTTTAATAATTGCTACATTAGCGACCTGGTTGAAATTTAATTAACACTGTGCAAGATCAATTCAGTTTATCAGGAAAAAAAATTGTTGTTACCGGGGCTTCATCGGGCATCGGGAGGGCATGTGCAATTGCCTGTGTAGCTGCCGGCGCCAAAGTGTTGTTGATCGGTAGAAATAAAACAGAACTGGACATCACAAAAGCAGCTACAGTACAACCTGAATGCTGTACACTGCTGGTTGCAGACCTTACTGATTTTGAAGCGGTCACCTCCGCAATTAAAACTACCCTCACCGGTTTTGGTTTGGTTGATGGGGTCATTCATGCTGCAGGCATATCAACTACTTTACCTTTTCGCAATATTTCACCCGAAAAAATAAATCATTTTTTTGAAGTGAATGTTACGGCAGCATTGCATTTGTCACAACTGTTGATCAAGCCAGGCATCGTTCAGCCAGGCGGTGCCGGCATTGTGTTCTTAACTTCTGTAATGTCGCAGGTGGGCGAGTCTGCCAAAGTATTATACAGCATGACGAAAGGAGCATTGCTGGCGGCATCCCGGTCAATGGCAATAGAACTGGCGCCCAAAAAAATACGGGTAAATTGTATCGCACCCGGAGTAGTTGATACACCCATGTCGCAGAAAGCTTATTACAGCCAGACTGCAGAAATGAAAGACCGCATCACTGCACTTCATCCATTGGGACTAGGTAAACCGGAAGATGTTGCAAATGCCTGTATATTTTTATTGTCTGATGCAGGCAGGTGGGTAACGGGAACACAATTAATGATTGATGGAGGATATACTGCCAGGTAATTTCTTAATAAAGTTTTATGCAAAAAAAAATTATTGTCATCGGGGCAGGGGGCCACAGCGCAGAGATCGATGATTATTTTCAGTATGCTAAAAAGAAGGATGCAGGTTTTGATATGACGCTGCATGGGTATATTGATGACAATGCAGAAAGCTATAAAAAGTATGATTTTACAGCGCCGTTTTTAGGTGATATTAAATCGCATATTGTACAGCCTGATTGCAGCTACATCATGGGTATTGCCAACCTGAAATACCGCCGCCCGATCATTGAAAATTTTTTGGGACAGGGTGCTTCATTCTCCCGGTTTATTCATCCTGATGCTTATATTTCCGCCTCATCAACAATTGGTAGCGGGGTAGTAATTGGTCCGGGAGTTAATGTTGGCCCCAAAGTAAGCATCGGGGATTTTACACTTATCAATTCACGCAGCAGCATGGGGCATGATACAAGAGTTGGAAAGTATAATTTTATTTGTCCCAACGTTTGTTTCTCCGGCTTTACAGTTATCGGCGAAGAAAATTTATTCGGCATCAACAGCGCCACTATACCAGGTATTGTTGTAGGTAACCGCAATAAGATTGCAGCCGGCATGGTGCTGGATAAAAATGTAGCCGATGATGAAGTAGTATTTTATCGTTTCAAAGAAAAAGTAATGGCCATTCCAAAAACCAATTGAGTGCGTTAGCCAATTATATCAAAGGCCTTTTTACGGTCTCGCATTTTTTGCTTTTCCTGTTATTGCTGGCCTGGCTGGCATCAAGATATCAAAAACGAAAACTGGTCGTTCGGTTATTATGTGTTGCAGGCATATTCTTATTGCTTTTTACCACCCCTTTTTTACCCCGATTTTTAGTAAAGCAACTGGAAGATCAATACCCTGTATTGGATCCGGTTACTTTAAAAAATAAACCCGGGAAAATTTATATTCATTTACTGGGCAGTGGTTATGGGTTGGATAAAAAACTACCGGCTACTGCACAATTGGCAACAGTAGCGCAGGGCAGGCTGATAGAAGCATTGCGGGTTTACCATCAATTAGACAGCAGTATTTTGGTATGTTCCGGGGCCTCTGTAATGGGCTTTGAAAGCCAGGCCTCCGTTGCAAAAAAAGCGGCGATATTATTGGGTGCAGATAGCAGCAGGATCATAACGCTGGATACGCCAACCACCACACAGGAAGAAGCAGAAGCGCTTAAGAACAGGATTGGCGCAGATGCTGCTGTCATCATAGCTACCGATGCCCTGCACATGCCCAGGGCTTTTAAATTGTTTGCAAAAAATGGTTTTCATCCCATTGCAGCGCCTACTAATTTTAAAGCCACTGAAGCTGAAAACGATCCTGGTTTTAAATGGACCCCTGCTCTTTCCAACATAACGGTAATGGATATGGTAATTCATGAATACCTCGGCAATTTAAAAGCTGCCTTGTAATTTCCCCTCTCTCTTTCTCCCGCTCATTTCTCTCTTTTCACCATTATTTGATCAGCATTTAATTATGTCCAAGCGCTTTACATAATCATTACTGAATCAATATGATTAATTAAAACTAAATTCATATTAATACAATAATTTCGGCTATTAAAACTGGCTGTAAACTCAATATGAACAACAAGATATGGTTGTCCTCTCCGCACATGGGGGGCAAAGAAGAAGTATATGTAAAAGAAGCGTTCGATACCAATTGGATTGCTCCGCTTGGCCCGCATGTAGATGGTTTTGAAAAAGACATTATCTCCTACACTAATACAAAAGGTGCTGCAGCTTTAAGCAGTGGTACTTCGGCCATACACCTGGCATTGATACTGCTGGGCGTAAAACCGGGCGATGAAGTAATTTGCCAGAGTTTTACTTTCTCTGCTTCTGCCAATCCTATTGTTTACCAGGGGGCAATTCCTGTTTTTGTTGATTCTGAAAAAGATACCTGGAATATGTGTCCCCATCATCTTCGGGTAGCCATTACCGATAGGATAGCCAATGGCAAAAAGCCAAAGGCGATTATACCGGTTCATTTGTATGGAATGCCTTCCAAAATGGAAGCGATCCTGGCGGTTGCCAATGAATTTGATATTCCTGTTATCGAAGACGCTGCCGAGGCATTGGGATCAACAATCAATGGAAAAGCCTGCGGCACTTTCGGCGAACTGGGCATTTTATCGTTTAATGGTAATAAAATTATCACCACCTCAGGCGGCGGGGCATTGGTTGCAGATAATGAAGCATACATCAGTAAAGCAAGGTTTTTGGCAACCCAGGCAAGGGATGCAGCACCACATTACCAGCATTCCGAAATAGGTTATAATTACAGGATGAGCAACGTTTGTGCAGCCATTGGACGTGGACAAATGGAGGTACTGCCTGAAAGGATTGACCAGCGCAGGGCGAATTATTCGTATTATAAAAATGAATTGCAAGGCATTGACGGGATAATATTCGTAAATGAACCCGATGGTTATTTTAGCAACCGCTGGCTCACCACTATCCTGGTTAAGCCGGAAACTACAGGCGGGATAACCAGGGAAGACATTCGTTTGCAACTGGAAAAAGAGAATATAGAAAGCAGGCCTTTATGGAAACCAATGCACCTGCAGCCGGTATTTGAGCAATTTGATTTTTATGGAAACGGGGTAGCCGAAAAACTTTTTGAGAATGGTCTTTGCCTTCCTTCCGGAAGCAATTTATCCATTTCAGATTTGGAAAAAGTAACACATTTGATTAAAAAATTATTCGAAAAAAGATAACAAAAATTAATTGAAATTGAAATTTTGTAAAAATGAGTAGATAATTTATTTTCAATTTATTATAGTAACTTATTTTTTTAAAACTCCTAAAACTGGCTTAGCTGGTTAATATTTCTAATATAAAACGACTAAATCTGTAAAAAAATTATTACTTTCGTACACCGAGCTTATAATACCTGAAACCGAGTCTAAAATTTCCCCCCAATGAATAGTTTGCATATTATGATTTAATTGATGATTAAATAATTTAATAACTGAACCATACCTGAAATTGTTCAGGAATGGAGAAACCTATTCCAATATGCCTAAAAGATACCTCAAAAATTTCGCTCCCCGCTGGATAATTTTTTGTTGCGATATCGTTTTAATCAGCGCCTCTTTTGCATGGTCTTTCTTTCTTATCCATCACCTGTCCATCGACATGCCGGATATTACCAACTTTTTACCGGGTTTATTCGCCAACCTGGTCATTGGTACCATCTGCATTGTAACTATGGCCATTTATAAAGGGATCATCCGTTATTCTGAGATAAAAGACATTGTTCGTATCATCAAATTTGCATTCCTGCAATTTGGTTTATGGATGGGTATTTTATTGTTAACACCGAATAATGCATTTACCTATAAACTCACGGCGCCTTTATTACTGATCAATCTTTTTGTTGTTATATTCTTATTGGTTTCATTCCGCCTGCTGGTAAAAGAAATATATTTCCGGGCTACACAATCAAAGCCAGATACCAACCAGCGTACTTTAATATTTGGTGCAGGAATGATGGGACAGATTACTAAAAAAGTTTTGGAGCAGGATACCAACATCAACTCTACCCTGGTAGGTTTTATTGATGATAGTTATTATAAAATCGGTAAAAAAATTGAAGGGCTTCAAATACACAATGCGGTTGATCCACATCTTACCAAATTAATCAAAGAAAAAAAGGTTACACAGATTTACATAGCCATCAATAAATTATCTGTAGAAAGAAAAATTGCTTTGGCAGATGTTTGCGCTCCCTTTAAAATAAAAATCAATGTTGTGCCACACGCCAACCAATGGTCGGGTGGCCTTTTCCAGAAAAACCAGGTAAGGGAAATGAACATTGAAGAACTGCTGCAAAGGGATGAGATCATTATTCCCAACGATTTGTCTAATGCAAATTACCAGGATGCCACTATTTTGGTAACCGGCGCTGCGGGTTCTATTGGCAGTGAAATTTGCCGCCAGTTGATCAGGCACAACCTGCATAAAATAATCCTGTTAGACCAATCAGAATCCGGCCTGTTTGATTTGGAATATGAATTGCGCCAGAAAGGTTTCAATAAGGGCATGCATGTAGAAGTGGCTTCTGCAAAGGATTACCAACGGGTAAAGAAAATATTCAATACATACAAGCCAACGGTGGTGTTTCATGTGGCTGCTTACAAGCATGTGCCTTTAATGGAAGAGTTTCCGGGAGAAGCCGTGAGCACCAATATTTTTGGCACCAAAGTAATTGCAGACCTTTCTTTGCTGTTCAGCGTAAAAACATTTGTACTGGTTTCAACAGATAAAGCAGTTAACCCAACCAATGTAATGGGTGCAACGAAGCGTATATCTGAAATATACATTCAGTCTTTGAACGACCGCTTTGAATCCAACACCAACTTTATCACCACCCGTTTTGGAAATGTATTAGGTTCTGCAGGTTCAGTAGTAGCCACGTTTAAAAAGCAAATTGCAGAAGGAGGCCCAATTACCATTACGCATCCTGATATCACCCGTTATTTTATGACCATTCCCGAAGCTGCCAAACTGGTGTTGGAAGCGGGTAAAATTGGTAAAACCGGCGATATATTGGTATTTGATATGGGCAAGCCGGTCAGGGTGCTGGACCTGGCAACCCGTATGATTCAATTGGCAGGTTTAGAACCAGGAAAAGACATTGACATCAAATACACCCAATTAAGGCCGGGTGAAAAAATGTTTGAAGAGTTATTTAAAGATTCAGAGGAATTGGCGCCTACTGCCCACCCTAAAATATTAAGGGCAAAAAAATCAAGCGATACCAAACCAGAATTTTATAACCTCTTGAATGAGTTGCAGGAATTGGCCAGGTCGCACAACAATGAAGCTATTCTACAAATGCTTACCCGTATGCTGCCAGAGTTCAGGCACTCTCCAAACAGGCTTAAAAAAGAAGTAATTTATAATAACGAAACACTTTAATAAAGTACATTATATGCTTCCTGTATCCGGAAAATGTTAAACGTTTTCCGGATCTTTTTTTTCAGGCTGTTGCTTAATGATGGTTGTAAAAAGATAATTGATGAACCAGTATATAATGAATGGCAACGGGGTTTGCAGCCTGGATACAGTTTGATAATAATTGGAGATGATAATATCAAAGTGGTAAGGTTTTCCAAATATAAAAACCTCCCCTAATTGATTGCCAACATAAGTAAGTATTATCCTGATGCACCAGAGAATGGTATAAATAACCAGAAATAATTTAAATGACCGCAGCGGCACAGTTAATTTCAATGCTATAATACCACCAATAATAGTTGGGATGGTCATAATATTCAATTCCAGTCCGCCTATACCCCCGCCATAATTGGAAAAGACATTTTTGAACCCCAGCCAGCTAAAAATCAGTGAACATACCAGCAACGCAAGCAAATAAACTCCCAGCACTTTAGCTGCTTTTTTCATATATTTTGCCTTTTTTTACAAATAACAGCCAGCCATAAAATATCAATATATACATTAAAATTGTAAAAAGGTAATGGTGGCTAAAATCAAAAGCATTTCGCTGGTAAACGCTGATAAAATACAAAGCGCTTACTCTTATTATGTTGGCAACCGTAATGGCAATAATGCCACAGGCAATAAAAATAAGTTTGCGTTTAGCAAAATATGGCAACAGGATAATGATGCCAATGTAAATAAACATCAAATCAATTCCATTACAAACATCCCAAACACCGAGTACTTTTTTGCCATTTTGTACCAGTTGATTGCGCCCATCTTCTTCCTCAGTTGCTTCAATCCAGGTAATAGGTGGGGTAGACGGAGAAAAAAAGTTAATCAAATTGGCTGATGAAATGGTAATCAGGTTGGTCAATGGCCGGTCAATAATTCTTTTAGGCCTTAAAATAATAGTATAGCAAACAAACCAAATACTGAAAAGTAAAAACAGTTTAATAAAGAACCAGGTAATCTTTTTATTGAAAACGGGTGAGCTTTCCTGTTTTTCTTCCTGCATTTTCAGACGATTGAGTTAAATAGGTAAGTTGAAAAAATACTGGTCGTAAAATTACATCATTTACGATTTTTTGCAATGAACAGTTTAACGGCAGAAACAGCCAGGATATAGATCAACCAGGGTTAGCTCCATTCCTCTATCTCTTCTTTTTTCCTTCTTTTATCAACTGCACTGGCCAGCATGATACTGATCCAATATAAAAGAACTAACGGTATGGCTACCAAAAACTGGCTCGTCCAGTCAGGAGAAGGCGTTATTACGGCCGCCACTACCAGGATAACGACAAAAGCAAATTTGAAATATTTTTTCAATAAATCTCCTGTAATGATGCCAAGTTTAGCAAGAATGTAGGATAGTACTGGCAGCTCAAACGCAATACCACAGCCTAACAGCAGGTTGGTGAGGCTTTCAATATAGTCATTGATGGAAGGAATGTACTGAATGGAATTGGTAGTACCCAATGAAAAACTGGCCAAAAAATTAAAGGTGAAGGGCGCCAATAAATAATAACCGAAAGCCACACCACTAAAAAAACAAAGCGACACCCAAAAAATACTTCCCCGGGCATAACGTTTTTCTTTTTCAGAAAGCGCCGGCATAATAAAGCGCCACAATTCCCAAAAAATGTACGGAAAGGCGGCAATCACGCCGCCGATCATAGCAATGTTGATGGCAGAAGTAAATGTACCGTTGACTATATTTACCTGGAAACTGATCTTAACAGGCGGCATATAAAACGCATCCCCCACGCCAATGAAATGGCCAAAACGGCGCAAGGCATCGTACATGAAAAATTTTTCACTGGTTGGTGCCAGTATAATGTTGTCATACACCCAATCAATGTAAACGAAAATTAGAATTGCAGCCACCAGCCACGCAACCACACTCCGTACCAAATGCCAGCGCAATTCTTCAATGTGGTCAAAAAAACTCATCTCTGCCTGTTCAGGAATTTCTTTCTTTCCTTTGATACGGCTAAAAAATGATTTTCTTTCTGAAGCGCTGGTAGCCAAAATAATAAATTGTTTTTGTGAAAGCTGTTTATGAAAGACAGCAGCAAAAGTAAAACTCTTTTACCATTGGCAGCAATTCAATCTGTTGTTAGCATCTGCTTCACATTTCTATCATCAAATTTACCCTTTAGCAGGTA
>CAXTPJ010000032.1:0-11573 GCA_964245855.1 uncultured Ferruginibacter sp.
AAGATATTTGCGAAGCATCAAAAATATTATGCGGTGTAAATGAATTGTGGGCTTCATTGTATTGCTGCAGCATTCCATTGGTAGTAGCCACCCACAATTTATTGCCTGTTATGCAAATAGAAGTTGCTGGAAAAAACAGTTCCGGCCGGTAAGCGTAAGTGTTGTGTGTTTGCTCATTATATTGAACCAACGTTAACCCCGCCACGAACCAGCAATTGCCTTGAGCATCTTTTTTAATGTCCCTTATTTCACTGGTGGTTTTAAATACAGCAGCAAAATTTTCTTTCGCCACATTATAGCGGTAAAGCCCGTTCCTTGTGCCGGCATATAAGACATCCTGCTCATCAATGTAAAGGCTCCTTACAAAATTATCACCGATAGAAGTACTGTCATCGGGATCGTTTCTGAACGTTTTATAACTGTATCCATCATAACGGTTCAATCCATCTTTGGTGCCCATCCACATAAAACCACGTTTATCCTGCACACAACAAAACACCGTATTGTTAGATAAGCCATTCTCTACCTGGTAATGCCGGAAATAATAAGACTGGGCATTGCATACTGCAGCAGTACAAATAAATAATATAAACAAGAAAAGGCAACGCTTCATCATAATTGCGGCAGGTAGCAATGGTATGCAATGGCACAAATATACTGATATAAGCCGCCTCATTTTGCGGGATCATTTTTTAATGAGCATGAGAACTTATTTGAACTATTAATTTGATTTTGTACAGACTTCGGGAATACTATTGAACTTCATTGGCCCGTCCGAAATTCATGGCCGGGCGGACGTCGCACTCTTTTACTATGGTTCTTTACTGAGCTGTTTTCCCTTATAATTCAAACATTCAGTTAACTCAAACAGTTTCTAAAACTGTAAGACAAAATGATGATATTTTGATACAAAATGAAAGGGTTGATAAAAATATTAATCCAAATTTTACCCGATCAAAAAACCGATTGCCTAAACTTACAAAATTGCTTGCTATGCATCCCCCTGGTAAATAAAATTATCAGCAGTGTACACTGCTCCCTCTTTTCAAGATTGCCTTTTTTCTTTTTAACTAAACTGCCAAATAATGAAACAAAAAAAACGATTGCATCAATTGTTACTCAACACGGTTGTGTTGCTTTTAATTGGGCTGGGTTCCTATGCCCAACAGGTTAAAGGAACCCTGAAAGCCCCATCCGGAGAGCCTTTGACCGGAGCCAATATTTCTGTAAAAGGAACCACTACCAGCGTAGTGGCGGATAACCGTGGCGAATTTGTTATTACCGCACCGCAGGGAAGTGTATTGGTGATAAGTTCTGTTGGATATAAAACAAAAGAGATAACGGTTAGCAGTTCCAGCGTAGCTGAAACAATGGAAATCACCGAAAGTGCCTTAACAGATGTAGTGGTAATCGGTTATCAAACAGTGAAGAAAAGAGACCTCACCGGAGCGGCTGGCGTTGTGAATATGGCGGATGCTGCAAAAATTACTTCTCAGTCTGTTGGTGAAGCCATACAGGGTTTGGTGCCGGGTGTTACTGTTCGTAACGGTGGTGCGCCGGGTAGTGGTTCGTCGATTGAAATAAGGGGAGTATCCAATTTTTATAATTCAAACCCTTTGTATGTAATTGATGGTATGATGGCGGATGCCAATGTTACCGTAAACCCTGCTGACATTGCTACAATACAAATACTGAAAGATGCCTCTGCTGCAGCTATCTATGGTAGCCGTGCAGGTAATGGTGTAATCATCATCACCACTAAAAAAGGTAAAGAAGGCCCTGCAAAAGTAACGGCTTCTGCAAGGTACAGCATACAGCAACTTCCAAAAAAATGGAAGGTAATGGATGCGCCACAATTTCTTTCTACCATACAACAACAGTTTCAAAACTCGGGCGTAGCTCTGCCAACAGGCATTGCAGCCCAGGTTGCCAACAATACCATAAAAACAGACTGGCAGGATGAAGTGTACCGTACCGGCCAGGTACAGGACTACAACGCCGGCATTTCCGGTGGTTCCAAATCTGCCAGTTATTTAATATCGGCAGGGTATTATAAAAACAAAGGTGTTCTGATAGACAATGAATTTGACAGGGCATCGCTTCGTATTAATTCAGAAGCTAAAAAAGGACGCTTCACTTTTGGTGAGAACATGATGCTGAGTTACAGCAATGGAAGAAATCCGGGTGGTGGCATCAATGCTTTTTATGAAGCACCGTTATCACTGCCAATCATTGGTGTAAAAGGAAGCCAATATGCCGGTATTCCTGCAAACCCTGCAGGCTGGGGCATGGGCACTTCTGATATACCATCTTATGCAACCAACTATGTAGCCAACGCTGCATTGGACAAAGTAAATTATAATTACGCTAAAATTATCGGCAATGCTTATGCCGATTTTAAATTTACTGATTGGTTAAGCTATCGCTTTAATGCAGGCGCAGAAGTGAGCTATGATTATGGAAGAGAGATAAGGGATACCGGTATCTGGCGTTATGCCAACCAGCCTCCGAATACCAGCATTAATGAAAGCCGCAGCCGTTATACCAACTTCTTATTGGAAAATATGTTGAACTTTAATAAAACCTTTGGCAAACATGCTATTTCTGCTGTTGTTGGTTTTACAAGAACAGAAAGAAAAATTGAATATACCAATGCCGGAAGAGTGAATTTATTAACCACCAATGGAACAACTTTTACAACAATCGGTTCTGCTACAGGTGCTTTGTCCGCTACCGGCGGCGTATCATCCTTTTGGAGGTCGCACGGTTATTTGGGCAGGATCAACTACACCTACAACGACCGCTACTTACTGACTTTAACCGGCCGTAAAGACCGTGATTCAAGATTTGGGCGTGGTAACAACACGGCTGATTTTCCATCCGTTGCCGCAGCATGGCGTGTAAGCAAAGAATCTTTTTTTAGGGTTGACTGGATCAATGAGTTGAAAATAAGGGGTTCTTATGGTAAGCTTGGTTTTAGTGATGTGCTGGGATCATGGGATTACATCGCTTCCATCAACACCTTCCCAAGAGCAGTTTATGGCGTTAACCAAAATGCATATGCCGGCGCCTATCAATCATTGCTAACAGACCCTAACATTAAATGGGAAGACCGCACACAAAAAAATATTGGCTTTGATGCAGGCCTGTTCAACAACCGTTTACTGGTATCAATGGATGTGTACAATACCTTGTCGAAAAATATCCTTGTTTTCCTGCCTTTGGCTCAATACCTGGGTGGCAGCGGAAGCCCTGCCACCAATGCGGCTACCATTCGCAATACCGGTGTTGAATTTTCTGCTACTTACCGCAGCAAATTAGCTTCTGCCAGTGCTTTCCGCTGGGATGTAACGGCCAATTTTACTACCATTAAAAACAGGGTAATTGAAGTAGGGAACCGGGGTGTAGATGCCAACGGAACCAAGGTGGATTACATTGAACCAAACAATTTTATCCGTGCACAGGTAGGGCACTCCATCGGAGAATGGTATGTTATTAAAACGGATGGTATTTTCAAAAGCCAGGCAGAAATTGACAGTTATGTAGACAAGAATGGCAACAAGGTTCAACCCAATGCAAAACCGGGTGATGTAAAATACCAGGATGCAAATGGCGATGGTACTATTAACAACAACGACCGCCAGTATGCAGGTTCTCCATGGCCATCTTTACAGGCCGGTTTACAATTTAACCTGGCTTATAAAAATTTTAATTTGAACCTGCAGTTAGTAGGAATTTTCGGGAATAAAATTTACAATGATATCCGTCGCCAACTGGATGCATATCAATTGGCAAACTTCCGCAGCGATATCAATCCATGGTCTCCAACAAACCCCAACGGAACAGATGCAAGGTTGGCAGTTGACCAGTCGAGCGACCCAACAGTTTCTTTCAATAACATGGCGCAAACAGACCGCTGGATTGAAAATGGCTCTTATGTAAGGGTACGTAACCTGGAATTATCTTATGCTTTGCCAAATAAGTTTTTAAGTAAAGTGGCTTTCAATAATGCCAGGGTATACGTAAGCGGACAGAATTTATTTACCATCACCAAGTACAAAGGGTTAGATCCTGATGTGCAGGGAACCGGCATCATCAGCCGTGGTTTCGATGCTGGCAACTGGCCTTCCAGCCGCATTATTTCATTTGGCATCCAGGCCGATTTCTAAAAAAATTAAATTCATTCTAACATGAAAAATATATTTCTTCTTTTATCGGTGTCGGCATTGCTGATTACAGGTTGCAAAAAGAGCGAACTGGAAATTACCAACCCCAACACAGCTACTACTGACCAGTTTTGGCTGACTGCATCCGATGCACAACAGGGAGTTAATGCCATTTACAGCACCTATCACCGCACTTCGTTGTGCAGGTGGATGCCTTTCTTAACCATCGTTCGTTCAGATGAGGCATTCAGTACCAGCCCTGCCCCGTGGATACGTAACTACTACGACCTGTTCAATTATGAAAATTACAACGATGGCCTGATCTCAGGTTTATGGGGCGATTGCTATATTGGCATCAACCGCTGCAACCAGGTGCTGGATAATGTTCCCGGTATTAATATGGACGCAACTGTAAAAGCACAATTATTGGCCGAAGCAAAGTTTATGAGAGGTTTGTTTTATTACACACTGGGCCAGCATTACGGCAATGTGCCAATGTTGCTTAGGACCTCCAGTCCAACTGATTACCCTTCATCTTCAACGCAGCAACAGGTATACGACCAGGCAGTACTTGACTTTACCGATGCGGCAGCAGGATTGCCCAATAGTTACGATGCCAGCAATGTTGGTCGTGCCACCAAAGGTGCAGCGTATGGTATGCTGGGCAAAGTGTACATGCAGCAACGCAAGTACGACTTGGCTAAAACTGCCTTGCAGTGGTTAACTGAAGGTCCGGGTGCAGCCATCTACAGCCTTATGCCAAACTACCGGGATAACTTTTTAGAAACATCCGAAAACAATGCAGAATCAGTTTTTGAATTTCAAAATGCTGCTAACCCAATCGATGCATTTGATAATGATGCTGGCGATGGCAACCCGGGCAACACTCCGGATAAATTAAACTACGGCAGTTCACTTCCTCCATTCTTTGCTCCTCGCCCGATTGGTTTTACTGATGGGCAAGCGTGCCGTTGGGTAGTATGGGAGATGCTTAAGGAAACACAAGCTGGTGGCGGAAAAGATCCACGGATCGCTGCTTCTTTCCTGTATGATTCAACCGATGAAAGAGGCCCTGATTTTACCCAGGTATATGGTGCAAGCTGGACAAGCCGCAACTATTCCAACGATCAGAATGATCCGATTGGTGTGGCTACCAACCGTACTGTTTACCTAAGAAAAATGCTGGATGATGCCACCATGAATGGCGAAGTTTTTCATTCGGGAAACAATTACCGTTACCTGCGTTATGCAGATGTGTTGCTGGGGTACGCTGAATGTTTAAACGCCACCGGTCAAACAGCGCAGGCTTATCCTTTTGTGGACAGGGTTAGGCAAAGAGCGGGGTTAAGGACGTTAACCGTTGCTATGCCAGGCTTATCACAAGCCGCTTTTTTAACCCAGTTAAAACATGAACGCATTACAGAATTATCAGGCGAAGGCCATCGTTGGGAAGACCTTACCCGTTGGGGCGATCTTGGCCCAGGACTGGCTTTCAGGGATCCGGCCTTTGCTAATTTCGTTGTTGGAAAACATGAGTTATTACCTATCCCGCTTTTTGATCTCGATATCAATCCTAACATGTCGCAAAATCCAAATTATTGATGCACCAGGGATGCTGCTCTTTTTGCAGCATCCCACATTTCATTATTGAGGCGTGATGATCAAAAAGGGGGAAGGCTTTTTATAACAGTAAAATTTGTTTAATGAAATCCAACAAAAACATGCTGGTCTTTTTCCTGTTGTTTTCTTTTTTACAGGTAACTGCACAACAAAAAACAGTAAAGGAAAGGGCCATCTGGACGGCCGCACAGGCAACCGAATGGTACAGCAAACAACCCTGGTTGATAGGGGCTAATTTTTTGCCCAGCAACGCCATCAATGAACTGGAAATGTGGCAGGCTGAAACATTTGATACGGCTACCATATCAAAAGAATTTGGATGGGCCGCTTCCATTGGTATGAACACCATGCGTATTTTTTTGCACGACCTTGCTTACAAGCAGGACCCTGCGGGTTTTAAAAAGCGCATTGATATTTTATTAAGCATAGCAGCCCGATATAAAATCCGTCCGCTGTTTGTACTCTTCGATTCCTGCTGGGATCCGTTTCCCCATACCGGCAAACAACATGAGCCGGGGCCATTTTTGCACAACTCCGGTTGGGTACAAAGTCCGGGTGCGGATGCCTTACAGGATTCAAGCCAATATCCAAGGTTGAAAAAATATATTACCGATATTGTAACAACTTTCGGTAAAGACAAACGCATACTCGGCTGGGATGCATGGAACGAACCGGACAATACCAATAACAGCAGCTACGGCCGTTTTGAGCCGTATGAAAAAGTAACACTGGTACATAATTTATTACAAAAAGTATTTGTGTGGGCAAGAACTGGCAACCCGTCACAACCAATTACTGCAGGCATCTGGATGGGCAATTGGTCCGGCAAGGATAGCCTGCGGCCATTGGAGAAAATGATGATCGAACAATCAGACATCATCTCTTTTCATAACTACGATCCGGGAGCAGAATTGGAAAAAAGGATCAACTGGTTACAGGAGTATAATCGGCCGTTGATTTGTACAGAATATATGTCAAGGGGAAATGGGAGTACCTTTGAAAGTTCTTTGCCGGTAGCAAAAAAATACAATATTGCCATGTTCAACTGGGGATTGGTAAGCGGTAAATCGCAAACCATTTATCCATGGGATAGCTGGCAAAAAAAGTATTCCGGCGAACCTGAACTTTGGTTCCATGACATTTTTAGAAAAGATGGCAAGCCATACAAACAAACGGAGGTTGACTTTATAACAGCAATAACAGGAAAGAAGAAATAAGTTGTTCATCAGCAGTTGTTTTTCATTGCATCTGCATTGGCGACGCTCCGTTCAACTAATCGTTTCATGGCAGCTTGAGGAAGTTCATAGTCAATGGTCGATAGTCCAAAGCCAGTACACAATAATAAAAGAGCTACTATGAACTGTCAACTATGGTCCATGGACAAAACCATTACGCTTCGTTCAACCAACAATTTCATGGCATCATTTTAAGTGATCATATAAAATCAAATACTCAATATGAATACTACCAATAAAAATATCAGAAGAACGGTCTTGTTCCTTTTTGCAGTAATAGTACTGAATGCCTGTGGTAAAAAGGAAAGCACTCCAGATCCGGTAATCCCGCCGGTTACACCACCTGCTGCCAAAACTTTTGTCAACCCACTATTATCAGGTTCCGATCCATGGGTAGTGCAAAAAGATAGCTTTTATTATTACATGCACACACTCGGCAACCGGGTAGCCATTTGGAAAACCAAAAACATGTCAAAGCTGGGAACGGCCACCATCACCACAATTTTTTCCGCAGCACCCGGTACGCCTAACTCTTCCAACGTATGGGCGCCTGAAATGCACTGGATAGATGGCAAATGGTACGTGTATTACACCGCCGGTTCCGGAGCAGACAGTACGCAGCGGTTATGGGTACTCGAAAACAGCAATGCAGATCCTACAACCGGCACCTGGGTGGATAAAGGAAAGATCGCTGTGACAGATGCTGACTTTTGGTCCATTGATGGCTCTATGTTTGAGGCCAATGGCAACAAATATTTTATCTGGAGCGGAAGGCCGAATGCAGCGATACAAAATCAAAATATTTACATTGCTAAAATGAGCAACCCCTGGACACTGGAATCACCTGCAGTGATGCTGAGCAAGCCAGAACTGGGTTGGGAACTGAATGGCGGCCCTGTAAATGAAGGCCCGGAAATATTAAAAAACAGCAATGGGAAAACATTCTTAATTTATTCAGCCAGCGGCTGCTGGACGGATGATTATGCACTGGGGCAACTGACACTTGCAGATGGTACCGATCCTTTGGTAGCCAGCAACTGGACGAAAGCTTCTCAGCCGGTGTTTGTTAAACAACCTCAGAATAAAGCTTATGGTCCCGGCCACAATGCATTTTTTAAATCACCGGATGGAACGGAAGACTGGATCATTTATCATGCGAATAACAATACCGGCGAAGGGTGCGGTGTTGCAAGAAATATCCGCATACAAAAATTTACCTGGAATACAAATGGCACACCTAATTTTGGTACTGCAGTTAAAACACTGACAGCACTGCCGGTTCCGGCGGGAGAGTAAGTATAAACAAAATTAGTAAAGCTGCCCAAAGTACGATAGTACAAGTGATCATTTATTCTTTTCCCCAAAAAGAATAAATGACAGAACAGGTTCACAACGATGATGGGAGCAGCTACTGAAGCAGGCAACAAAAATACATCGTTTAGTTACCTTACGTTTTCCAATATTCAATTGCATAAAATGGTTGAAGGGTTTTAAAATATCTTTCTTTTGAAATGATCTCAAATAAAAACAATGAAAATAAAATTTATCTCTCTTGCTGCTGTTTTTGCATGCCTGTTGTGCATTACATCCTGCAATAATGCCACACAAACAACAGTTGAAGTAAAAAATGACAGCAGTGCAAAAGATAGTTTGCACCTGCCATCTGCAGCCGCATTTGACCAAACCATTGATGGGAAAAAAACATCGCTTTACCTGATTAAGAACAACCGTGGAATGGAAGCAGCTATTACCAATTATGGTGGCCGTTTAGTGAGTTTGATTGTGCCGGATAAAGACAATAAGCCTACTGATGTAGTAGTGGGTTTTGACAGTGTGTTGAAATACCAGCGCTCTACAGAGCCTTATTTTGGTGCCACTATCGGCCGGTACGGAAACCGCATTGCAAAAGGTAAATTCTCTTTGGATGGAAAGGCTTACACGCTTTTCAATAACAATGGCCCCAATACATTGCATGGAGGCAAAAAAGGTTTTCAATACGTGGTATGGGATGCAAAAAAGATTGGTGACAGCAGCCTGGAACTAACTTATATTTCAGCAGATATGGAAGAAGGTTACCCGGGAAAACTGGATGTAAAAGTTACCTATACCATCACAGAAAACAACGAACTGCAATTGAAATATGAAGCAGCAACGGATAAAAAAACGGTGGTGAATTTAACCAACCATGCCTTCTTTAATTTGAACGGGCAGGGCAGTGGCACCATCAAGGATCATGTGTTGATGATCAACGCCGATTATTATACACCGGTTGATTCAACCTTGATCCCGACAGGCAAAAATGAACCTGTTGCCAATACGCCTTTCGATTTTCGTCAGCCAACTACTATTGGAAAAAATGTAGGTGCAAATGATGTACAGTTGAGAAACGGTAAAGGGTACGATCACAATTTTGTGTTGAATAAAAATACAGGCGGAGGCTTCACTAAAGCGGCTTCTGTTACCGGAGATAAGAGCGGTATTGTGATGGATATTTTTACACAGGAACCAGGCCTGCAATTCTATGGCGGCAACTTCATGCAATCAAAAAATACAATCAAAGGTGGCGGGAAAGATGATTTTCGCACTGCCTTTTGCCTGGAAACACAGCATTTTCCTGATTCGCCTAACCAGCCTTCGTTTCCTTCAACTATATTGGAACCTGGAAAAAAATACAGTACTGAATCCATTTATAAATTCACTGTAAAAAAGTAAATGTTGTTTGTCAACAACGTAGTAACCTTCAAATAAAATAACGATGAAAAAATACCTGTCGTGTAGTATTGTATTTGTTTTTGTTGCTTTTACTGTGCTGGCTCAATCTGCAAAAACATTTACCAACCCGTTACTTTCTGCAGGGGCAGACCCATGGTGTGTTTACAAAAATGGTTATTACTATTACACCAATACAACAGGCAACAACATTACAATATGGAAAACGAAAAGTATTGCAGCGCTTAAAACTGCTCAAAAGAAAGTGGTGTTTACGCCGCCCACTAGAGGCGCTTATTCAAAAGAATTATGGGCGCCGGAAATTCATTTTTTGCAGGGTAAATGGTATATCTATTTTGCGGCAGACAGCGGCAATAATATCAACCACCGGTTATGGGTACTCGAAAATGCTTCTGCTGATCCTTTAAGAGGTAAATGGGAAATGAAAGGAAAGCTGGAAACGGCAGATGACAAATGGTCGATCGATGGTTCTTTGTTTGAACACAATAAGCAACTGTATTTTATCTGGAGTGGGTGGGATGGCGATGTAAACGGCTATCAAAATATTTACATCAGCAAAATGAAAAATCCATGGACACTGGAAAGTAAAAGAGCTAAAATTTCTATGCCAGCATTGGATTGGGAAACGCATGGTGACCTGGACAATCCCAATGATGTGCCGCATGTAAATGTGAATGAAGGCCCGGAAGTACTGGTACACAATAACAAACTGTACCTCATCTATTCTGCCAGTGGCTGCTGGACAGATTTTTATGCGTTGGGTATGCTCACTGCAAATGCCAACAGTGACCTGCTTGATCCGGCATCCTGGACAAAATCTCCTCAACCGGTGTTTAAACAAAATACAGCCCACGGCGTGTATGCACCGGGGCATAACTCTTTTTTCAAATCTCCTGATGGAAAAGAAGACTGGATATTGTATCACGCCAATGATAAGCCCGGACAGGGTTGTGGCGGGTTCCGATCTCCACGGGCCCAAAAGTTTACCTGGAACAAAGATGGTACACCTGACTTTGGCGAACCGGTAAGTACAAAAACTGCATTGCCGGTTCCTGCTGAGTAAATAATTTTCTTCCTGTTTTTATTCTTGCTGAAATAACGCTGCAACTGGGCAACCATTGAGGCGAATACACCCCCGTTATCTAAACGCTTGAACTATTTTTCAAGCAAAATTGAGTTGGCATGAATTTGCTTTTGTAAAAGAAAAAATTACAATTATGCAAACTACAGCAACAGAAACCAAACACATTTTAAACGATCTCGTTTTAATCAATAATGATCGTATTGCAGGATATGAAAAAGCAATAGAAGAATTAAAATCGCAAACGGAAGCAGACAATCTTGATCTTACTGTTTTGTTTGAAAGAATGATTGACGAAAGCCGTGAAAACCGGAACACCCTGGGAAGAGAGGTACAGGTATTGGGCGGCGAAATGGCAGAAGGCACCATGACCAGTGGAAAAATTTACCGGGCATGGATGGATATTAAAGCACTGTTCTCCGGTAAAGACAGGCATGCTATTTTAGCCAGTTGCGAAGCCGGTGAAGACGCTGCTCAAAAAGCATATAAAGCGGCGTTGGAAGAAGAAGACCTGCCGGCATTTTTAAGAAATATTATTACAGAACAAAAAGAACTACTTAGGCAGTCACATGATGAAATAAAAAGCCTGCGGGATCAGTCAAAATAATTTTATATCCTACGCTATGGAAAAGGCTCAATCGATAGATTGAGCCTTTGTGTTTTAATACTTCGAGTTTCAAAAAAATTAAAGTCTTGTTGGCATATTACTGACTGAAAAAAGATATCCGAAGTTTTAAAAAC
>CAXTPJ010000033.1:0-11544 GCA_964245855.1 uncultured Ferruginibacter sp.
TATACTTATGTACTAATGGATTTTCTGGAATAAGATTCATTAGTATGGTGTAGCTGTAAGCAAGCAATCAGCATATTAATGATGCTCTAAAGCGCTGACATAGGGCAACGTAAAGTGTACAACAGTACCTGCTCCTTCTTCACTTTCCAGCCATATCTTACCTCCATGCTCAATAATGATTTTGGAAGTAATATATAATCCCATGCCAAGACCGGAATATTTTTTCGTCACCGCTTCTGCCCGGTAGAATTTTTCAAATACCCGTTTTGACGATGCGGCGGACATACCGATACCCTGGTCTTTAACAGAGAACCTGATATAATTTGCTTCCATTATTTCGGAACTGAAAACGATGGTGGTTTTAGGGGAAGAGTATTTAGCCGCATTGGATAACAGGTTAGACAATACCTGTTCCATTCTCAGCGTATCCAGTTTCAATACAACATCCTGTCCTAAATTTATTACTACACTATGCTGTGGCAAGATTGTTTTGATCGATTCAACTTCATCCTGCATGTATTTGTTCGCCGGCATTTCCTGCCATGTGAAGTCAAGCTGCCCGGCTTCGATTTTTGATATGTCAAGCAACTGTGTAACCAGGTTGCTTAGCTTGGTTGTTTGCTGGTTGATTTTGCGGAGGTAGGGTTCCAGCAGGTCATTGTCTCCACATACATCCAGGGCTATCTGGGTAAAGCCCTTCAATATAGCCAGCGGAGTTTTTAATTCATGGCTGGCAACAGAAAGGAATTCGTTTTTCTTTTCATTCAAATACTTTGATTCTTTTAAAGCCGCTTCCTGTTGTTCCGCTGTTTTATTTAGTTGTACATTCTGGTTCTTTACCTGTTCATAAAAGCTGTAAGGCATTTCCCTGTCAAAATAAATAGACAGATCCTGTATTTTTCTGTCAGATATTTTCAGCGAACGGGGTATGGGTACTACCAGTTCAATTATAGTTACTTCACCTGTTTGCTGTAGAGAAAAATTTCTCACCAGTTTTTTTGCGTAATCGAACGATTGCAATGTTAGCTTTTGTTCATCATCTTTAAAACTCAGCAATGCAACCAGGCAGTATTCACTTTCTTTATTTAAAATATTTAAAGATAAAGTGCCATGGTAGTTATGATCAAAAATAACCCTTGCTGTTTCTGAAATGGCCGTAGTAAAAGCAGTTTGAAACGATATGGATAATTTCAAGAGTTCTCCCGCCCTTATACTCCGCTTGTTTGCAAGTACCAGGTCCATTGGGTTTTCGAGCAATAATTCAAATAGTTGAACCATAGTTAATTCATTTTACCGATTATAACCGACATGTCATCTGTCCTCCTGCCAAAGTCTTTATATATTGCCGCTGCCTGTATGCTGAGGTCTTCTCTGGATATCATAGGGTATTTAGCAAGATCCCACCGTGATATAATTCCATCCGAGCAAAGTGCAAAATGCCGTACCTGCTCACCCGGAATTAACTGGTCGTTCATGGTGTTTGGAATATTGTGCCCTACAATTCCATTATAGGATATGTGACTTTTTGAAGTAAGGTAGCCCGAAAGTTTAAGTGCAATATTCCCGATGCCGCATATTTTCCATTCCTTCGTTTTGATATGGTACATCATGATCATCGCCACTGCACCCCGGGTTTTTTTGATAGACTGGTGTATAAACCGGAAAGTTTCTGCGGGGCTGTTATCGGGAGATAATTTAAACGCATTGATGGCTTCGCTTACGGCAAGGTTTGCATGTGGGCCATGCCCAAGCCCATCGCCTACAAAGATTTTGATGTACTCTTTTGTAACCTTTTGATACCAGCCATCGCCACACGCTGTTTCACCATCTTTGCAAACAATCAGCGCCCTGACATCTATTTTTGTTTGTACCGGCTGAGGCTTTTCATTTTTGTATTTCCTGCTGATAAGCACTGTACCCCAATCAAGCTGGGAATACAAATGAAAACTGTCTGACAGCCGTTGAATACCACCCAGCCCGCCACCCAGCGTTTTTGTAGTAGACACGCCATCTACCTGCATTCTTTTGACATCTTTAATACCTGGCCCCTTATCTATTGCAATCAGTTCGATGCCTGTTTCTCCGGCATCATGGATAACGCCGGCCAGTATTTCACCGCCCCCGGCATGCTTCACCAGGTTAGAAGTGATCTCGGCGACAATGATATCCAGTTCGTCTATTTTGTGCTTTCGAAAATTTGCTTCCAGGGCAAGGCGGTGTATTTCTTTTTTTACAATAGAAACATAGCTCCTGTCATTAATGAGGTAGCTTGTATGCGTAGCACTACCCATTGGTCCATTTTAATATCATAACAGTAGTACCTTCTTTTAATTTGCTTTTGATGTCGAACTCATTTACCAGTCTTTTTGCGCCCGGAAGGCCAAGGCCAAGGCTTTTGCCGGTTGAGAAGCCATCTTTCATTGCCTGGGCTATATCGGCTATGCCCGGCCCTTTATCTATAAATGTCAGGCGTATGCCATTGTTCCTTTCCTTGCTAACAATCTCAATCAGTACCTTTCCCCCTTTTGCATAGCGGAGCATGTTCCTGCTGAGTTCGCTGGCGGCTGTTATCAGTTTGGTTTGATTTACCAGGCCCATCTTTATTTTATTGGCACATTCTTTTACCCTGTTCCTGAAAAGAACCACTTCCACTTCAGCAGTAATCTTTAATTCTTCTTTAGATAAAGTAGTCACCATGCCCGTCCTCCCCGCTGGTTTCCGAAGGGATTAAAGACTTTAGTAATTCCATTCCTTTTTCTACATCCAGCGCAGTAAGCACACCGTTCAGTGGAAGGCCGAGTTCAATTAATGTAATGGCTACCGCAGGCTGCATGCCAACTACTACCGTGTAAGCATCCAGTATTTTAGACATGCTCGCAATATTGCCGATAATTCTTCCCATGAAAGAATCAACAATACCAACTGCGGATATATCGATCAACACCCCCTTTGCTTCTGTTTTATTGACCATTTGTATCAGGTCGGCTTCAAGGTCCAGCGCCAGTTGATCGTACAGGTCGACCTGTATGGTTACCAGCAGGAACTGGCCCATCTTAAGTATAGGAATTTTTTCCATGTTATTATCAGGTGATTTTATGCTGTATTAACAACTGATTTTCTTACTTCCAGTTTAAGTACCTGGAAGGCAAACTTCAGGGCGCTCGCAAGCGTGGCTTTCGTAATGATGTTCGAAAGGTCGATACCAAGGTGAACAACGGTTTGCGCAATTTCAGGGCGGATACCGCTTATGATACATTCTGCGCCCATTAACCTTGTTGCGCTTACGGTTTTAATTAAATGTTGGGCTACCAAAGAATCTACAGCCGGTACACCGGAAATATCCAGTATCGCAATCCTGCTGCCGGTTGCTACAATCTCTGCCAATAAATTTTCCATTACCACTTGTGTCCGGGCACTGTCAAGCGTTCCTATAATAGGCAAGGCCAGGATACCATCCCACACCCTGATTACGGGAGTAGATATTTCTGTTATTTCATCCGTTTGGCGTAAAATCACTTCTTCCCTTCCCTTAATAAATGTTTCAAAACTGATGATCATGAAGTTGTCAAGTAAAGAACTGATTTTCATGGTTTCTTCATACAGGGCCTTCGGGTCGCTGATTTCAGTAGACAAAGTTTTCAGCAAAGCCTCTTTCATGCCGATTACAAATTGACCGGTTTCCCTTGGCGAAAAGCCTTTCCTTGCCCTTTCAATGGCAAGCCCGGAAAGTGTTTCAATGACGTCATCAAAATCAGGGGAACTGCTGTCGGTAATGTTGGAAGATGTTAATGACTTCAGGAACGAGTCTAAAAATTCGGCTGATTGCGCAGACAGCTCTTCATTACTGATCAGGTCGTCCCGAAGAGTTTCATTTGTTAACTGATTTTTCAGCCATAGGTCCATGATGGATTTTTTCTTCTTCTGTAGAATCTTTGGTGTGTCCATTGTTGGTGTGTTATCTGTTAAGGTTTTAATGCGGCGTTAAAAGTAAATAAAATAAATAGCAACCTGCTTGTTTTATTGAACTGAATATTAAGCAGACAATTTTTAGGGATACACTGACTGAAATATCAGCAATAAGTACCCGATTTTTTCTCTTTTTTTATTAATAGCCTAACCAGCTTCAACATTACTCATACAGCAGTATTCGCAACCTCTTATTTCAACTTGTGTTTACAAAAAAAGTTTCATCAATTAAGATGAAACTTTTTACAACTAATAGAACCAACAAACTGATTTATCAGGCAGGAACTTTACGGGCCTTTTCCCTTTCCCAGAATCGGTGCATTTTTATTGCCTCAACAAACTGAGTAGCCAACTGAACTGCATTGCTCCCTATTACAATTCCTTCCCGCATAACGGTTTCAGCATCGTTCGTTTCAGGTAACTTCCTGGAAAAATAAGTAGCCTCCAGCAACTGAATTGCTCCTGCATCTGCCGCTATAGGTTTACAGTGCTTAAATGCCTCATTTAGAAAATGCACGGCATCCGCATCTGCTTCAAGTGTAGCTACTGAATTGATGCCACCGGGTGCATATACTGCATCGTATAATACAGAGGCGGTGGTTAGCAGGCTCCTGTCTACATCAATTACTCCATCATTGTTACCGGTTATCGTACCAAGACGGGGCGCAATTATTTCAACAAAAGCTCCTTCTTCCAGCAACATATTCCGGAAAGTACTGAGGGCGTTTTCATCCACTCCGTCTGCTGCAAGTATGGCTACCTTTCGTGTTTTTATAGTGCCATCAACATATTGGGACATGCTAAGCGCTGCGGATTTGGCAAGTGAACTTTTTTTAATCTCCGGCTGATAGTCTGCAGGATCCGCATCAGCAGGAATTCCGTGGTTGATCAAGCCAATATCGGCAGGTATGCTCAGCCCCAGGCCGTAGGCCACCTGTTCTGCCAAACCTTTATCAACATAAGATAAAATCCCCAGCACTCTTTCCCTGATTGCAATGGTATCCACTTTACCCAGCTCAAACCGGAGTGCATCTACGATGTGATTTTTTTCCGGTTCACTCTGGCTGTTAAAGAACAGCGTAGCCTGGCTAAAGAAATCGAAAAAGCTACGGCTGCGGTTGCGGACTTTATTTGCGTCTATACGTTCCTGGTAGCTTGTAAATCCACCCTGCATTTTTCCTGATTGGAATGGGCAACCACCGCCCAGTGCATTTGGATGATAACTCGTTTGGCCTTTATTGATCTCATGCCTTTTCAAGCCATCCCGCTGGTTGTTATACACTGGTACTATCGGTCTGTTGATGGGTATTTCATGAAAGTTAGGTCCACCCAACCGAAGCAATTGTGTGTCGGTATAAGAAAACAGGCGGCCCTGTAGCAATGGGTCATTGGTAAAATCGATGCCCGGCACAACATGACCGATATGAAATGCTACCTGTTCTGTTTCGGCAAAGAAATTATCCGGGTTGCGGTTAAGTGTCATCTTACCTATTTTTATTACGGGTACCAGCTCTTCCGGGATAAGTTTTGTAGGATCCAGCAGGTCAAATTCAAATTTGTGTTCATCTTCTTCGGCAACAATTTGCACACCTAATTCCCATTCGGGGAAATTGCCTGTCTCAATTGCTTCCCAAAGATCCCGGCGGTGAAAATCAGGGTCCTTACCGGAAATATTCTGGCTTTCATCCCAACATACGGCATGTACGCCCTGTAGGGGTTTCCAGTGAAATTTTACAAAACTGGAAACACCTTCTTCATTCACAAACCGAAATGTATGAACACCGAAACCTTCCATCATGCGAAGGCTTCGGGGTAATGCCCGGTCGCTCATCAGCCACATGATCATGTGGGTAGCTTCTGTATTTTGAGAAACAAAATCCCAGAAAGTATCATGTGCAGAAGCAGCTTGCGGAATTTCATTGTGTGGTTCCGGCTTTACAGCATGGATAAGGTCAGGGAATTTAATGGCATCATGAATAAAGAATACCGGCATATTATTACCAACCAGGTCAAAGTTTCCCTCCTGTGTATAAAACTTTACAGCAAAGCCTCTTACATCTCTCGGCATATCGGTAGAACCCCTTGAACCGGCAACAGTGGAGAAACGTACGAACACCGGGGTTTCAATATTGGTATCGTTTAAAAAGCCTGCTTTGGTGTATTGACCCATAGGCTTATATACTTTAAAAACGCCGTGTGCGGCAGAACCTCTTGCATGAACAATGCGTTCAGGAATTCGCTCATGATCAAAGTGGGTCATCTTTTCACGGAATATAAAATCTTCCAGTAATGTCGGCCCACGGTCACCTGCTTTCAGGGAGTTTTGATCATCATTGATCTTTACACCGTGGTTGGTAGTCATGTATTGGCCCAGGGCGTCAGTTGTATCCCCGGCGAGGTCCTGTGTTTTGGCATTGCTTACAGCGCCGGGATCCAGGTTCTTTTCCGGGGCATTATTTTTTTTTGTTGGCATATGTTTTTTTATGGAATGGAAAAAGAATAATTATTGCTTATAATTGAGTAGCTGTAGCCTGTGCTAAGCCTGATAATATATTGGCCGCTTCAGATTCCTCTGCCAGGGTTAATTGAAGCAGGTCAGCAATGTCTGTTTTGCCAAGTTTATTAGCAGTTTGGATTAAGCCTGTATAAGTGGTGATTTCAAAGTGTTCTACTTTTAGCCCACTCATAATGATACCCGTTTCCCGTGCCTCACTTCCCGGGGCAGAATTATCGATTACATGTTCGCCGCTCATGACAAGGCCTTCCATCGCATCGCATTTTTTGGCTACTATCTGTTCGCCCAATAATTCCAGAGATTGTTCAATCCGCAACACATGTGTTTTGGTAATTTCCAGGTGTTCAGCCAGCGCCTGGCTTAGATCATCAGATACCGCAGCGGCAATCATTTTAGGTAAAGATTTTACGAGGTGGTTTTCTGCCCAGTAAGTGTCTTTTAATTCACTGGTAAATAATTCCAGCAAAGAACTGTTGATCGCAGTTGCAGGTTGTGTTGCTGTATTAGTTAGGTCTGAAGCCGGTTTGTTGTCGGCTTTTGCAGCCAGGTTTTTTTTTGAAGTTGATTTTGCCATGAATGTAGTTTAATGTGTGAGATACCCATAGCTACAATATCAACGCCACCATCGTGAAAGTACCCTAATCTCTTTTTCTTAAAAATCAGCCGGCAAATGAAGAATGACAAGCAGTTTACATAATTCATTGTTTGATGTTTAACCGGTATGTGAGGCAGTGATAATACATAAGCTGATTGTTTTTATTAAAGTTAGCTTGCATTAAAAATATGACGTACATACAAATGGCTTACATGGATACTTACCGGGAAGTTGTGTTTAGAAAGACTTTTAGCAAGAACGCTTATAACCTGGCGATAGGTAAAACAGATGATAACACGGCAACCTGATGGTCATCACGGACAGCCCGGATTTAGCAGACCGCCTGATTGAATTCGGCGGTACAAAAGTTGTTGCAATGAAAATGGGGTAGTGTATACCTGGGACGGCGCAACGAGATTGGTGCCATAAACATTTTGAAAGTATTGGTACTGTAACAATTAATAGTTCTTCTTCAAATATGTTTAATTGTTTTTCGTTGCAGTCATTTCATTTTGTGTTAAATGAATAAATATAACCCATGCTGTATTCGGTTAGCAAAAACATTACCGTGATACTAACCTTAACGAATACCTGCAAATAACAATTGCAAATAGTTGGTTTTATAATAACAATACCTAACAGTGAAAATTTTACTTACAGGCGCCAATGGCTATATCGGGCAGAGGTTGATCCCTGCATTATTGGAGCAGGGGCATACCCTTTATTGTTGTGTGCGTCATAAAAAAAGGTTCGAAGAAGAACACCAGCACGCCAGCATTATCATTATTGAAGGAGACTTTTTAGAACCCGGTCCCGAATTTGTTTTGCCTGAAGATATTGATGCTGCCTACTACCTGATCCATTCCATGAGCAGCGGCAGAAATGACTTTGATGATGCCGAAGCTTTGTGTGCCAGGCATTTCGTTGAGTTGGTTGACCGTACCAGTGCAAAGCAATTAATTTACCTCAGTGGTATCAGCAATGCAGACGATTTATCAAAACATTTATCCTCCAGGTTGCGGGTAGAAGAATTACTGGCAACGAGCAGGATTCCCCTAAGCGTATTGCGGGCGGGCATTATCGTAGGATCGGGAAGCGCCTCTTTCGAAATTATGCGTGACCTTGTAGAGAAGCTACCGGTGATGGTTGCCCCAAAATGGCTGAATACCAAATGCCAGCCGATCGCCATCCGCAATGTGGTGGCATTTCTTACGGGAGTATTACTAAAAGAAAATGTTTTCAATACGGCTTTGGATATAGGAGGGCCGGAAATACTGACGTACAAAGAGATGCTGTTGAAGTTTGCAGCCGTTCGAAAATTGAAGCGCCACATTTTTATTGTACCTGTTATGACGCCAAAGCTTTCTTCGTACTGGTTGTATTTTGTAACCTCTATAACTTACCCGCTTGCCGTTAACCTTGTAGACAGCATGAAGGTGGATGTTGTGTGCCGGCCTAACAACCTTTCGGAGCAATTGAACATAGAACTGCTGCCTTATGAAAAGGCCGTTAAACTGGCCTTCGATAAAATAGAACAAAACCTGGTTGACAGTAGTTGGAAGGATGCCTTCAGCAGCAGCAATACACCCAAGCAAATGATGCAGTACATTAATGTGCCGGAATTCGGGTGTTTCAAAGATAAGAAGACCAGGGACATTACTGGTGATCCTCAAAAGGTGTTGAATAATATCTGGCGTATTGGCGGGGACAACGGATGGTATTATGGCACTTCCCTATGGAAAATCAGGGGATTGATGGACAGGCTGGTGGGAGGGGTAGGACTTCGCCGTGGACGTACCAACAGGGAAATTATTAATAGTGGGGATGCACTGGATTTCTGGCGGGTGATCGTGGCAGATAAACCGGGCATGAGATTACTGCTCTATGCAGAGATGAAGTTGCCCGGGGAAGCATGGCTTGAGTTTAAGATCTGTGAAACGGGTAAGCTTCCGCAATTGCAGCAAACAGCAACCTTTCGTCCAAAAGGTATCTGGGGGCGACTATACTGGTACAGTGTATTGCCATTTCATTATTTTATTTTTAATGGCATGATCGATAACCTGCTGAAGAAGGGGCTTGACCAAGGAGCTACACTATTTCCACCAGGTAACAACGCTGGCAAGTCTGGTGAAGGGATATAGTCCGGAGCTAAGAAGAACTTAGTAAGAATGTTACAAATACTAACTATCTAAAACGGCTGCTATAATAAAGTAAGTATGTAATTTAGTCCCAAATGTTTAGACCAAAATTTAAGCCGGGCAATACGGTTGTTCTTAAAGGTGTGCCAGGGCGAATGACTGTACTTAAATACAGCACCAAACAAACAACTGAACCGGTTGGCAAAAGCCTTCATGTAGTAGTATCATGGAAAGATGATACGTCTTTTAAAGTTGCCACTTTCCCTGAAGAGGATTTGGAGGTATTTAAATGGGTGATGTAAGAATAATCTTTTACATGTTTCCCTGTCTGTTCTCTTATCCGGTAATTGAAGGCATATAAATCAATTCCTGTAGAAAAAAGCTGTTGGTATCCGAAATAATTATTTCTATTTTTAAATTTACCTATTAGGTTGTTATATTCTACAACAGTATCCCATTCAGACACTTTGTTTCTTCACATTTAATAAAATCCCTTTAGATTTTCATGGCATGCAATTGGATTTTTTGATGACATGAATATGCCATTGAATTACCCTTTTAACGCACAGTTAAAAACGTTTGAAGCCGGCGATGAAATGATTGTTAATGAGTTTAAATTATTTATCGACAATGAATTCTTCCCTTGTGTGGCAGCTAAAGCTGCCTTGAATAAAGAACAAATAAAGTTTCTCGTGGTAGATCACCTGGCCTGTCCAAAAGATGATTTATCGATACTCAGTTTTATCTATGATTTCATTGATAATTACCGGCAGTCTACCACTACTTTTCACACTGCCTGTGTTATTTTTAAAGGCCCTGTACCTATAGACGAACAACAGTTTGACCAATTGTTATGGATGCGGTTACAAAGCCTTTCCAATATTGATGCAGCTAATTACAAGTATGATGAAAGGGTCAACGCAAATCCTGATTCTTCCGATTTTAGTTTTAGCCTGAAAGAGGAAGCATTTTTTGTGATAGGAATGAATCCGGGCAGTACAAGACAGGCAAGGCGTTTTAAATATCCTGCACTGGTTTTTAATCCGCATGCACAGTTTGAGGAAATGCGGGTAATGAACCGGTATGATAAAATGAAAAATATTGTAAGAAAACGTGACATTGCTTTGTCAGGTTCAATCAATCCGATGCTTGAAGATTTTGGTCAGTCTTCTGAAGTGCATCAATACAGTGGCATGCAGCATGATGAAACGTGGAAATGCCCTTATAAATTTATGCAACAATCATGAACATTATTCCTCCAAGAAGCGGCACTGCCTTTATATTGAAAAAAGGCGAACGGCTGACAGTTACCGACTTGCAGGGCGAGCAGGTATCAGATTTTATTTGCTTTAACCTGCATGATACAAAAGAATATTTATCTTCCGGACGTACTATTGATTATGCCGACAGCATTTTTCTTACCAAAGGAAATAAGTTTTATTCCAACCGAAGTAATGTTATGTTTGAAATGACCACTGATACTGTGGGCAGACATGATTTTTTGCTCACACCGTGCAGTGCAGATACTTTCAGGATTATATATGGCCATGAACATCCTCACCGGGGATGTTTTGGCAATCTTGCAGAAGCATTGCATCCTTACGGGATAGAACCAGATGCAATACCCGTTTGCTTTAATATTTTTATGCATGTTGCTATAGATGGTAATAGTGGTAAAATTCAGGTGCTGCCACCAAAAAGCAAAGCAAATGATTTTGTAATTATCGAGGCGTTAATGGATCTCATAGTGGGAATGACAGCCTGTTCTGCAGAAATGTCCAATAACTATTCGTTCAAACCTATAGGATATAATATTGCACACATTGATCATGAAAAAGAAGCCGGAGCCTAACAGGGCTGAATATTCGCAAATTAACTTGTAGCAGATTATTGCTATTATACATTGATTGATGATTTGTTAGTATCAGTTAGTTCATTTGATCAAGCTTCCAGATAATTTATTCGTTATTATGTAAGTAGTACCCTTAATATAAACTCATAAATACTTCAATACAGTTTGATGGCATGGCGTTTGGAAACAGGTCTGTATCAATCCAAACATAAAAAAAACACAATCATGAAAAGAACAATTTTTACGATGGCCTTATTATTTGCCATTTGCAGTACACAGGCGCAGACAGGTACAACTGACACTGCAACAAAAAGTAATAAAAGCTCAACGACAAAAAAATATAAGTCTAAAAGCAATCCCGGGATGAGTATTGACAGCAGTTATAACCGCAACCAAAAGAATAAAGGTTCAAAATCTAAAAGTGGTAATAACGGTATACAGGGAAATGGAGTTGACAGCACATCAACTAACTGGAATA
>CAXTPJ010000034.1:0-11529 GCA_964245855.1 uncultured Ferruginibacter sp.
AGTAAAGCAAGTCCTTCTCTGCTCTGGATTTCAGTTAAAAAATTTTGAAATGAAAAATGTACTGTGTTGCACGGTGCTTTGTGCTGCTGCATGGGCTGCATCTGCACAAACTGAAAAAAAATTTAATGACACGTCGTACCTGAAACCCATCGAAGTGCTGGCCATCAGGGCAAGCGACAAGGCCCCATTTGCCAAAAGCAATTTAAGTCAGCAAGACATTGCAAAAGTGAACCTGGGCCAGGACCTTCCTTTTGTTTTGACCCAAACACCTTCCGTAGTAGTAAACTCTGATGCCGGCAATGGCGTAGGTTATACTGGTATCCGCATCCGTGGTACTGATGCTACCCGCATTAATGTTACGCTGAACGGTATTCCGTACAACGATGCAGAAAGCCAGGGAACTTTTTTTGTTGATCTGCCAGACATGGCTTCTTCTGCCAACAGTATTCAAATACAGCGTGGCATTGGCACCAGTAGTAACGGCGCCGGTTCTTTTGGCGGAACCATCAACCTGGCCACCAATGAACTTAACAAAACCCAATATGCAGAAATAAACAATGCATATGGATCGTACAACACCTGGAAAAGCACTTTTAAATTTGGCAGTGGCCTCATTGGTAAACATTTAACCATTGATGGAAGGTTGAGCAAGATCAGCAGTGATGGTTACATTGACCGGGCAAAGACCGACCTGAAATCATACTATGTAAGTGCCGCCTGGACCAATGAAAACAATTCTTTCAGGCTGAATATTTTTTCAGGAAAAGAAAAGACTTACCAGGCCTGGGATGGTGTGCCGGAAAGCTATTTAAAGACAAACCGTACTTACAATTCAGCAGGACAGGAACAACCGGGACAGCCGTATCAAAATCAAATTGATGATTATTTGCAAACACATTACCAGTTTTTTTTCAACCATCAATTCAATCAATACTGGAAAACCAATGCGGCCGTTTTTCTTACGAAAGGAAAAGGATTTTATGAGCAGTACAAAGGTGCCGCTTCGTTAAGCGACTATCGCTTGCCGGATTATTTTGACGGGACTAATCTCATCACCGAAACAGATTTAGTAAGAAGATTGTGGCTCGATAATAATTTTTACGGTACTATTTTTTCTGTGCAGCATCAAAAAAATAAAACACAGTTTACTGCCGGTGGCGGATGGAACAAATATGATGGCAAGCATTTCGGCGACATCATTTGGGCGCAGGAAAAAAATGCAGTGCCGCAAAATTATCGCTGGTATGATCTCACTTCTCACAAGAAAGATTTTTCGCTATACAGCAAATGGACAGAACAATGGGACAGCCATTGGCAAAGCTTTTTCGACCTGCAATACCGCAGCGTAAATTATACCATCAATGGTTTCAGGGATAATCCGAACATTGTTGCGAAGAACAGTTATCATTTTCTCAATCCAAAAGTTGGTATTACTTACAACAACAATAACTGGCAGGCCTATGCCTCTTATGCAGTAGCTGGAAAAGAACCCAACCGGGATGATTTTGAAGCTGGCATAACCACGCAACCCAAAGCAGAACACTTGCAGGATGTAGAAATCGGGGCAGAAAAGAAAGGCCGCAATTACTCGTATAGCGCCAATTTTTATTACATGAAATACATCGATCAATTGGTGTTGGTGGGCAACATCAACGATGTAGGCGCTTATACAAGGGTGAACGTTCCGAGTAGCTACCGTATGGGTATTGAATTGCAGGGCAAGATCCAGTTAACTGAATTTTTGAATATAGCCGCCAATGTTACTTTCAGCAAAAACAAGATCAGCAATTTTACAGAGTTGATAGATGATTATGATAACGGTGGAACAAAAAGCAATTTTTACAAATCGACTGATATTTCTTTTTCTCCCAAAGTTACCGGGGGCGGCAGCATCAATTTTACGCCGGTAAAAAATGCAGCCATCAGCCTGATCAGCAAATATGTAAGCCGCCAATACCTTGATAATACTTCTCAGCAAAGCAGGAGTTTAAATCCTTATTATTTACAGGATGTAAGACTGAGTTATTTGTTGGAAAATAAGTTTTTCAAGGCCACTACTATCATTGTACAACTCAACAATGTGCTGAATAAAAAGTATGAAGCCAATGGCTACACATTCAGTTATATCGCCGGTGGATTGACAACAGAAAATTATTATTTCCCGATGGCGCCGTTTAATTTTATGGTCGGCCTCAATATTAAAATTTAGTTTTTAAATTCTTTCAGAAGAAAAGTTGCACAATGGTTTTCAGTACAAGAGTGCGACGCAACCAAAGTCCAATAGCATTCCTTGAGCCTGTAACAAAATCAAATTAATTGTTTAACATGAACTGTCCACCTGCAAAGTGGACAGTTTTTATTTGGATTATCCCACCAATTATATGGGGAATATATTCAACACTAAACAATAAGATGATTGCGAGTTGTAGTGGTTAACAAGTCGTTAACCTTCCGGCATCTTCTTTGTTGAAATTAACCTTACCTACTTTTAACAATAAAAAAAACAATGATGATAAAAGTTTACTCCTTCGGTAATTTATTTTCCGGTGTAATTATTTTTCTGTTTTCCTGCCTGGTTTCGGTGAATGTGTATGCACAACCCGCATTATCATTAACTCCCGTTATTGATACCGGATTGAATGCTCCGATACAGTTTGTAAATGCAGGCGATGGCAGCAACAGGGTGTTTATTGTGCAACAGGGAGGAACCATCAGGGCATATGATGCATCCTTTAATTTTCTTTCAACTTTTTTAACCGTATCGGCCGTAAACTCAGGCGGGGAAAGGGGTTTGCTGAGTATGGCGTTTCATCCCGACTATGCAACCAATGGCTTTTTTTATGTTTACTATACCAATACCGTTGGCAACCTGGAATTGGCAAGGTATCATATAAGCAGCAATCCGAATATAGCTGATGCTGCTTCAAAAGTTATATTGATTTCCATACCGCATACTACCAACTCCAATCACAATGGAGGTGAACTACATTTTGGCAACGACGGCTTTTTATATTTATCTACCGGCGATGGCGGCGGCGGCGGAGATGTTCCCAACAATGCACAAAATACCGGCGTATTACTGGGTAAGATGCTGCGTTTCAATGTAAATACTTCTAACGTAGCTCCGTATTATACGATACCGTCAGGCAATCCTTACGGTAATGAAATATTTGATCTGGGGTTGCGCAATCCTTTCCGGTGGAGTTTTGACAGGGCAACAAATGATATGTGGATCGGGGACGTGGGGCAAAATTCCTGGGAAGAATTAAACTTCAGGCCGGCTGGTTCGCCCGGCGGACAAAATTTTGGCTGGCGTTGTTATGAAGGTGATACCACTTATAATACCGGCGGCTGCGGCCCAAGGGCTAATTATGTTTTCCCGGTTTTCACTTATCCAACCCAAAGTCCTGCCGCCATTACCGGTGGCGTTGTTTACCGGGGTTCAGCTTATCCTTTATTGGTGGGGTACAATATCAGTTGCGATTTTTATTCCGGCACATTTTATAAAACCATTGCAGATGGCACCGGAGGGTTCAATACCACTACACAAGTTTTAATACCAACGGGTATCGCTGATTTTGGAGAAACAGAAGCAGGTGAAGTGTATGTAGTATCCATAACAGATGGAAGTGTTTCCAGGCTGATAGCCAGTGGTGTGGTGCCCGTTGGATTGATCGATTTCCGGGGTAATTTAAGCAGTAGCGGCGTTGCATTAAACTGGCAAACATCAACCGAAATAAATGTGCAGGAATACCATATTGAATACAGTACCGATGGAAGGATATTCAGCAATATTGGAACTGTTATGCAGCAATCAGCAAATGGGGGAAGATATAATTTCAGTCAGCCATTAACTTTTAATGGCACTTTGTATTTCAGGCTGAAAATGGTTGACCGTGACGGCAGTTATAAATATTCAGATATTATCCGGCTGATATTGAACAATGAAGTAAAAAATATGATTGCACCTTCGGTGATCAGTGATGGAATGATGAATGTAAGCCTGCCTGCATCAACTTACAATAACATTGATGTGATCAACCTTACAGGACATATCGTTTTTAAAAGAAACATTGCAGGTCAAACCGGCAATATCAAAATACCACTTGGAAACTTATCTCCGGGAATTTACAGTGTAAAATTCACCGGCAACAATTCTTCCGTGTTGCAAAAAATACTTGTTCAATAAGGCTTATATGCGAATTATTTATATGATTCAAACTGTTTGGTTTTAGGCATGAAATTGGATTACACATAAGATAAAAGCAAGTAGTGTCGAGCTACTTGCTTTTATTTATTCACAATCCGCTACCTGGGCGATGTTAATCATCCTTTAATATGCCTTCTTTCTGCAATTTTGCAGTAATTTTAATTAAGTTATTCTCATTCAAGCCTATGGTTAAAATCTTTACATTATTGTTGTTACTATGCTCCGGTACTATGTTCGCTCAAAACGTTGGTATTGGTATTGATTCACCAACAAACAGGTTACATATTTCTGCAGAAGCAGATCCTGTCCGGATACGAGGTTTGCAACCCGGTTCAAGCACAGATAGCGTTGTTACCATTGATTCTACCGGTGTTTTAAAAATTCGGTCCGGTGCTTTTACAGTTTCTTTAACTGGCTGGTCTGTTACCGGCAATGCTGGAACTACCAATGCAAATTTTTTAGGGACTACCGATAACCGGCCATTGCTGATACGCACCAACAATCAGCCCTCAGCTTTCATAGATCCAGTGGCTACTTCAAGAAACAATGCTTTCGGCAACCGCAGTTTTACCAATACCGTCACCGGCACCGGCAACAATGCTTTTGGATACCAGGCATTGAGCAGCTTAACTACCGGCAGCAGCAATACTGCATTAGGTGATTCTGCAGGTTTTGCTGTAACGATAGGAACGGATAATGTAGCAATAGGTAGCCGGGCACTCAGCACAGTGGGCGCTGCTGTTAGTAACGTAGCCATTGGTTCCAACGCTTTAAAAAACAGCGCCGGCTCTGAGAATACAGCTATTGGAAGGGATGCGGCATTGAATAATATCAGCGGTACCAATCTCCTGGCAGTGGGTGCTTATGCTTTGTCAAACAATCAAATTACTAACACCCAAATTGCCATCGGTAATTATTCGCTGCTGCGGTTGACAGGTGGTGTAGAAAATGTGGCGATTGGTTTTAACTCGGCGCTCAATACCACTACTGCCAGCTACAATGTATTGCTGGGTCATTATACCTTGGGAAGCGCATCAACCTCCAGCCGCAATACCATGGTTGGACACAACACCGGCTTATCTTATACCGGAACCGGCAACTCAGAAAATACGTTTATTGGTTACCAGGCCGGCCTTACACAAACAGGCGGCACCGGCAATACTTATGTTGGCGCCAATGTAGATATTGCAGGCAATCCTTCCGTAAGCAATTCAAGTGCTTTAGGGCAGGCAGTAATGATCACTGCAAGTAACCAGGTTAGGGTTGGCAATACGAATGTGACAAGTATCGGGGGCCAGGTTGGCTGGACCACTTTCAGCGATGCAAGGATAAAGAAGAATATCCGGGAAGATGTACCGGGCATGGCTTTTATTGAAAAATTACGTCCGGTTACTTATAATTATGATGCAGCCGCATTACAAAAAATACAGGGTGGAAAACAATTGTCAGCAGCCAATAACACTGCATTTGAAAGCACCCGTTTTACAGGTTTGATTGCACAGGAAGTAGCTGCAGCAGCCGAAAAATTGGGTTACAATTTTAGTGGCGTAGATAAACCAACCAATGAACAATCAGTGTACGGCCTGCGCTATGCAGAACTGGTGGTGCCACTGATTAAAGCCATGCAGGAAATGAAACAACTCATCGATGCACAACAACAAGAGATCAATGAATTAAAAGGCTTGTTGAAAAAATAAAGATGATACAGGTGATATCATTTGTCCTTTTGCCCTGATAAAGAAAAAATGACAGAACAAGTTTGCAATGATGTTGAATTAAATTTCTGAAACTGGTGACAGGCAGTTTTACATCTTACCGAAGTACTACCCCTCATACAATGGAAAGAAAAGATTTTATCGCTTCCTTTTTTAAACCGGCTGCTACCAAAAAAGCAGTTGCAAAAAAAAGCAGTGTCACAATTACGAATGAGTTGGATGAAATCGTTCCTATTACTGGCAGCCTGGCGCCTTACAGCGGGCAATGGACCGATATTGAAGTAATGCATCTGTTGAAGCGACTTTCTTTTGGCGCCCCGGTGGAAGAGGTAAACTATTTTAAAACGCTTACTTACACTGATGCAATCACTCAATTATTCAATACGGTTAACACGCCGGATATTATTGGCCAGCCGATAAAAACTTATGTAAACGATCTCCCCAATACGCCGGCTACAGATCCGGATTGGTCTGTACCTATCGGCAGGACCTGGGGCAATACTGTTACCGCTTCCAATACTGTAAACCGGGCAAGAAGGGAAACGGTTAAATCCTGGTGGTTAAATGGAATGATCAATCAGCCATCTTCCATCGAAGAAAAAATGATGTTGTTCTGGAGTTCGCATGTGGCAGTAGAATTTCAAACCATTGGTTATGCCATCATGTGTTATAACTATGTGCAATTATTGAGGCAGCATGCGTTGGGGAATTTCAAAACATTGATCAAGCAAATTACGGTGAGCAATGCCATGCTGATTTACCTGAATGGTTATCAAAGCAGCAAAGTAGCGCCGGATGAAAATTATGCCCGGGAATTACAGGAACTATTTACACTCGGCAAAGGCCCGGATAGTCAATATACAGAAGATGATGTAAAGGTAGCAGCAAGGGTGTTAACAGGCTACCAGGTAAATCTGGTAACCGGCGCCGTTAGTTTCAGTTTGAATCGTCATGATACCAATCCAAAGCAGTTCTCTTCCTTTTACAATAACACCATCATCAATCGCCCACCTGCGCAAGCGGAGATGGAAATTGATGATTTGATCGATATGATCTTCAGCAAAGAAGAAGTATCGAAATATATCTGCCGCAGGATGTACCGTTATTTTGTTTACCATGATATTACTCCTGAAATTGAAAGCAACATCATTACTCCGTTGGCGCAAACTTTAAGGGACAACAACTATGAAATGCGACCGATGCTGGAACAATTATTTAAAAGTGAACACTTTTTTGATGTACTGCAGTTTGGCGCCATGATAAAAAGCCCGCTTGATTTTTTGGTTGGCCTCATCCGGGAAACCAAAGTGCAACTGCCGCCCAATGCCAACCCGCTATTGCGTTACAACCACTTAACTTATCTGGCAGCTAATTATTTACCATCTATAGAACAGGCCATTGGTGAACCCATCAACGTTGCCGGTTTTCCAGCCTATTACCAAACGCCATTTTTTGATAAACTATGGATAACCAGTGACACATTCATCAAACGAAAATCATTGGTTGATACATTGATCAATTCCGGGTATAGCAATAACGGTTTTAAAACTTCCATTGATGTATTAGCCGTTGCCAACAGGATGAGCAACCCTTCCAATCCTAATACGCTGGTATCAGATTTCAATAAATATTTTTTGCGGAGAGAGTTGAGCCAAAGCTTACGGGATACCATCAAGACTGATATTTTATTGACCGGCCAGGCCACCGACAGTTACTGGACAAGCGCCTGGAACGCTTATATCAACGACCCCGCTGATTTGAATAACTATAGTGTTGTCAGCATCCGGCTGAAAGCCCTGGCCATGTTTTTTTTAAACAAATTAGAAGAATACCAACTCATGTAATCCTTTACAGAGAAAAAAATATTGGTTATGCAAAGAAGAAAATTTATTCGTAATACAGGGTTGGCTGCAGCAGGTGTACCGGGGTTGATCAACGGCTTCAGCCTTTCTGCCCATGCAGAAAACAGCATTGCCGGCAAACTATTATTGCCTGGTACAGCCAACGATCATATATTGGTGGTGATACAATTGAGCGGTGGAAACGATGGATTGAATACAGTGATACCAATCGATCAATACAGCAATTATTTTAATGCCCGCAGCAATATCGCCATTCCTGAAAACAGGATTTTATCATTGACCGGTACCACTGCAACCGGCCTGCACCCTGCATTTGCCGGCATGAGGGATTTGTACAACGAAGGAAAATTATGCATCGTACAATCTGTTGGCTATCCTGATCCGAGCTTTTCCCATTTCAGGGCAACTGATATTTGGTCAACCGCATCAGATAGCCACGAATTTTTAAGCAACGGCTGGCTGGGCCGCTACCTCGATGGTGAGTATGCCGGTTATCCAAATGGTTATCCTACCACTGATATGCCGGATCCGTTGGCGGTACAATTTGGCAGCAGCTCTACACTGTCATTGCTGGGCCCATCTTCTAATATGGGTTATACTATCAGCGACCCCAATTCATTTGTCAACAATACCAGCAGTACGCAGGATATAGTACCGAACGATACGCCCATGGGCAGCAAGCTGGAATATTTAAGGCTGGTTTCCAAACAGGCAGAAGTGTACAGTTCTGTGATACAAACCGCTTATAACAGAACAGGAAATAACAATATTGCAACGTACCCATCCAACAACAGCCTGGCAGCTCAATTAAAAATTGTTGCAAGGCTGATCAATGGTGGTTTAAAGACAAAGATATATGTGGTAAACCTGAAAGGTTTTGATACACATACTAATCAAACCACTGCATCAGACACTACCGTTGGCGCACATGCGGGTTTGCTTACATTGGTGAGCGATGCCATTAAAGCTTTTCAATCGGATATCACACAGATGAACAAGGCCGATAAAGTGCTGGGCATGACCTTCAGTGAATTTGGTCGCAGGATAAAAAGCAATGGTGGTATCGGCAGCGATCATGGTTATGCGGCTCCGATGTTTATATTTGGTAACAAAGCAACCGGCGGCATTATTGGCACCAACCCCATTTTACCGGCCACTGCAACAGTGAACGACAACATTGATATGCAGTACGATTTTCGCAGCGTGTATTATAGCATCATGAAACGCTGGCTTTGCCAGGATAGCACCAGCCTGCAACAAATACTGCTGCGAAACTTTAATGATATAGACGTTTGTAACAACGCAGATTGTGCCCCGCTGGGAAGGCCAGACAGGGTGAACGAACACAACTTTGTGGCCACAGCGCCTAACCCATCCACCGGTTCTACCACCGTAACTTTCCGCACAGATGGTGGCCATACTTTACTACAGTTGGTAAGCAAAGAAGGCCTGCCGCTGGAAACATTGGTAGAAGCCACTTACGGTGGCGCGCAAACGATCAATAAAAATGTAAACCTGGGTGCCTACAAACCCGGCATGTATTATATCCGTTTTCAAAATGGCCGGAATATGCAGATGAAGCCGGTGATGAAATTGTAGTTTTTAAAGACAGGAATTTTTTTACCTGTGTTACCTCAATTATTAATTTAACTACTTATGAAGTTCCATTAATTTTTCCAGCACATAATACACTGCCGGGCAAAAAGTGGAATTTTTTAACGTAAGCGGCTGGCGTTTGAGCAGTACATCTTCATTGGTATAAGGAAAACGTTCGCAATCGGAAGGGCGGACTTCGTAGATGCTGCAATAATTATCTTCTCCCAAAAATGAGCAGGGCGCTTCACGCATTACATAGTCGCCATCTTCATCCACCCTCAAATAATCATTGATCAAATCGCCGTCCTTCATTTTTAAATGCTTGGCAATGCGCTTGATGTCGGGCGTTTTAAACCGGGGAGAATATCCTTTGCAGCAATTACCGCACTGCAGGCAATCAATTTTGCTAAAAGCTTCTTCATGTAGATCGGGCAGGGCTTTCAGCACTTTGTTTTTATCGGCTCGGTGCAAATAATTTTTGTATAATTTTTGACGGTCACCAGATTTTTTTTCCCAGGCACGTAATAATTGATCTTGCATGATTTTCCAAAGGTACGACTGTTATCAGTTTTTATAATATCGCTATCAATTTTAGCGGGCTGCAGACGTCACAAAAACTACTCATAAAAACACCGTCAAAACACCTTGTAAAAAAAGGTGATTAAACGGTTGACATTCTATAAAACAGTTTGCACCTTTATAAAGTTATTTCTATCCCCTTAAAAACATGCTGTACAGACGTTCCCTGAAAAATATTCATTATTGATCTCAGCCTTCTTTTATTACCGGGTTGTGTTTCAGTTTAATTGTTAAGTTGGCTGCCATTGGTTAATCAACATTTTATAATGATAAAATAACAGCAGCAGTTGCAACATAAGTTATCAACTTAAAACTACTGCAACAGGTTGCCAACGTGAACTATTTATGCTGCCTGAATAGGTAATTGGAAAATCAATACTTCAAACCGTTCACTTTTATTAAATAAAATATGCCCACAGAACCATCTCCCAAAACAACACGTCCTCCCGCAAATGACCAGCGGGAGAAGCCTGCTGCTAAAACAAAAACGCAAAAAGCCAAAAGAAAGAAGGATGCCTTTCCAGACAAAATCGATATAAGGGATTGGTTTTATCAACCAACTTTAACCGCATTACCCGATCAACTGATCAACTGCGACCATGTGCCGGTTATATTGAACCAGGGTGAGGAAGGTGCCTGTACCGGTTTTGCACTGGCTGCAAATATCAATTACCACCTGGCGGTAAACGGCCGCACCAATGTGGCGGCTATGGCAAAGGAAGGCGCCAGCCCAAGAATGCTGTATGAAATGGCCAGGAGATATGATGAATGGCCGGGAGAAGATTATGAAGGTTCTTCTGCAAGGGGTACTATGAAAGGTTGGTCTGCCCATGGGGTAGTTCGAAGGAACACCTGGAAGGATAATTTATTTGGTGTAAAGCATTTTGATGAAACCAAAGCAAAAGAGGCGCTTGAAATACCTGCAGGCGCATATTACAGGGTAATGCACCGTAATGTAAGAGACATGCATGCTGCATTGAATGAAGCCGGTATTTTATATGCTACGCTTATGGTGCATGATGGATGGGATGAGCCGGGCAAGCCCCAAGTGTATAACTACCTTTTTAACGGTGAAAACAGGCGCATCAGCTTAAAGGTAATAGAACGAAAAGGCAGGGCTGCAGACGGCCATGCGGTCGCAATTGTTGGTTATACAAGGGACGGCTTTATTATCCAGAATTCATGGGGTACCGCCTGGGGTAGCAAGGGCTTCGCCATACTGCCTTATGAAGACTGGATGCTGCACGCTTCTGACTGCTGGGTAGCCCAATTGGGTGTACCGGTAAATATAGATCTGTGGAGCAAAGGGTTTGCAGATACCGATTCCGGTAAGCAACGGGCTTCGCAGGTGATCCCGCTTGAACAAATCCGGCCATACGTGATCAACATTGGCAATAATGGCTTTCTTTCAGCCTCCGGAAATTACTGGACGACCCGGGATGACGTGATACGTATGTTTGAAAATATCGGTACCACAGCCGCTTCGTGGAAAAAGAAACGGGTAATGTTGTATTTGCATGGAGGTCTTAATTCAGAAAAAGAAGTGGCGAGGCGGATCATCAGTTAT
>CAXTPJ010000035.1:0-11528 GCA_964245855.1 uncultured Ferruginibacter sp.
CTTGCTTTACCAGGTCGGCTTTTGAGTACAACTCAATCTTATTGAGTTTACGCATACCGGACAAGCTATTTATACCGCCATCTTTACCAACAACCGATCTGCCGTCACAGCGTTTGTCGCTTACATAAAAGCGGGCCAGCATATTTTTAGATTCAATGGTGTATAAGTACCACTGCTCCCTCTCGCCATACACATAGTGCGCTTTGTCATCCTTCGGAAAAGTTTTTAGCCCTTCTGTATAACTTGCTTTTTCCCGATCAAAGGGCGTTCTCCATTTATATAACTCTTCTGATTTGGTATAATTGAATTTAACCGCATCCCCCATATCATCGTCTGTAATGCCGTCCCCTTTTACATCGACGTAGTTTGGAGATACTAATGCCGTGATCAAATAAGAATGTGCATACGCTGGAATTTCCTGTTTCTCATAGTACCAGTCTTTTCCGTTTTTATTCTTTTTGGTATCATCGTCATCAGGGCTGTAAGTGCTTAATTGTGTGGACAGGTCTCCGTTATCTTTATTGATCGCCATGGTGACTTCGACCTGTTTCGTATTATAAACAGGAATTCCGTAGACGTATTTTTTACCATTTTCATCCAGGACATCGATTTCAGATATATGGTGTGGCTTGCGGTAATCATCCAACCGGTTTATTCTTGTTACGGCAGTATTTATGCCGGTACAATTGCCAAATACAATTCCTTGTTGGGTCTGCGATGTGTAAGAATAAATAGCCGTATCCAGGCCAACCCTGGATGCTTCCATTGCAGAAAGACAGGTGATCACCTGACTTCTTTTATCCCTTGCTTTTTTTACATTCAGCGTATTCAAAACACCGGTAACCGAATTATTCACAGGATTAATTTTTTCTAATGCAGGCGTAAGAACGCCCGTACCAGTTCCTGCATTTGTCAACTGCATCCTTACCAGGTCTTCTCCTCCAATCGCATTTTGAAATGCGACATCCGGAATAGCTTTTTCACCCGGATTTTTAAAATAGACATTTTGAAAAGCACCTTCCTGTTTTTTAAAAGCAAAACTGTTTTTTGCAAGATTGGCATCATTCCAGGGGCCGGAGGTTGTTGGCGAATACACGTATTGTAAATTGCCGCCCACATGCACATTAGGGCCTCCAACTCCTATTTCAACACCAACCGAGCCAGCATCGTCTCTCGTAGTTACCAAAGGATCATGCACACTTCCCAAGTCTCCCCTGTATGCACGGAAACAGCCCCCCGTTCCTTCGCCGGAAATATTGAAAACATCATAACTGTAGGTCGGCATGCCGATGGTCGGAGAAGTTTTTGTGTATACGCCATCCTGTATCCTGTTAAAATCAAGCAAGGCATTTTTATCCGTATTGCCATTTTGCAAATACAACATGCCGTAGGCTGGCATATGGACTTCCTGGTCTTTTTCAGCCAGGAAAGATTTAGTGTAAAAACCCCCAAAATTAGCATGTGGATGGAGTGACCAAACTTCGGAACCAAATTTAAAACTGCCGTTCACACTAAAGCGTGTCAAGGGCATTGTGATCGTTGGAGTAACGGATGGATAGGCGAAAGAAAAACTTGCACCGCTCGATGCAACGGAACCGCTGTTATAGGCATCCTCTTTACCAAAAGCTTTTATTTCCTCAGCGGTTTTATCAATTTTTGTAAGGGTATGCATTTCTGCAGACACATGCAAAGCCTGAAGACCCTGGCGGGAATTGTATCCCAGACTTGCCGAAGTTCCGGCACCCCAACCATCACCCGACTCACTGCTTTTGTCTCCATAGGTTAAACCGATTGAAGGCGTAATACTGGCACCCGAACGGGAACTCAAATTTAAACCGACTGAAAAATTTATGCCGGCGGTTTTCGCATCACCGGCACTTTTCGAAATACCCATCGAAGGACTGATATTCATCTCGGTTGCCAATCCGAGCCGGTTATTAAAAGAGATACCGGTGCTGCCGTCTAAACCGAGGCCGAGGCCACTCCACTCTACACCTCCACCTGTATTAACACCCCAGGTTTGATCAGGTCGCATGCTCCTTGTTTTGGTAATTTTATCCGATCCGTTGAAGTCATCGGGTAAACCTCTCATTGCACGGTTAACGGTACCGGGATTCACATTCCAGCCTAGACCAACCCAACTGGCTTCCTGATCCATCGTAATACCACTATTGTAAAAAATATTGACAGGGTATCCCCCTACATCAAGCAATGGGATGTTGTAGGAAAAATCACCTGTAAAAAGATTGACCATATTATCCGAACCAACCGCTTTAAAGCCGCTCATTTCCGGTTGCGATGGCCCCCCAATATCCTGTTGAATGTTTTTGGGGTTTTCTGTTAGAGGATTATTTTTTTCTTTATCAATTTTGTTATTGGCCTTTCTTTTTTTGAAAGGATTTGTTTCATGGGAAAGCACGAATTCATCGGCGATAGGAAAGTTTGTCCCTGTGTTCGAAGCAAACAGGTTTCCACCCAAACCGTTGGTAGCGTGCGGGAGAACTTTATTACGAGAAGTTGGATAATTAAATTTATCCTGCTCGATTATTCCAGCCTTAACCTCGGCTATTTTTGAAGACAGGAATAATGAAAAAAGACTTAGTGCGATTTCTTTCTGATATTTTACAGATAAGGTAAACAACATATTGTTTTGAATTATAGTAATGAGCTATGGATTATTTATATTTTTTTACAGAGAACTTTACAAACCAGGTTTCATGATTTGCATTGACAATTTGTGCCAGGTATTCGTGCGTTTCGTTTACCTGGAATAATTTTTTTAAATCGTATTGAATGTTATTTACTCCCTGGATTAAGTTTGCTTTAAAACTTGCCGGTTTTCTATCTGAACTCACATCACTTAAGTCAAAAACCTGAACGGAAACCTCTTTCTCTGTTGTTTTATTGATATATGCAATTTTTAATATCCCGTTGGGAGCAACCGCCGTTACATAGTTGTTGGTTTTCATTTGAACAAATGGAGTCATTGCCACAATATCCAATGGAATCTCAGGCTTTTTTACTTTGAATGTCCATATCTCTGTTTTTACTGCATAGTCAGTTTCATTTCTGGCAATAACCTGCCAGGCATATGTTGTCTTGGGTTGCAGTGTTGTAAAGCTGCTGGGATAGCTTTCATAAGGCTGGGTTAATGAAGTGCGTGTATAGACCGGCGTATTTTGTTGTATGGCTTCAGCAGGCGATTGCCCTTCGAGTACTTCGGTTAGAACAATCTCATAATTCAGATTGCTGAACATATCAAAAGGTGTTGGAGGCACCCAGGAAAATTGCGGGTAAGGTGTGATAATATCTGATTTATCTGCCGGGGAAGTCAAGATGGGCGGACTCAAAGGGTCAATATTGATTTTGATACATTCATCCCCTAAAACTTCTTCGCCTTTTTGACTTGTATAGTACAATTGATAACACGCCACGTAAGAACCCATTGGTAAAAAGGTTTTCGAAAACTCATTGCGGTTATAGTTATATAATACCGGTTGTATATCATTTTTGCTGACCAATTTCACCCCTTTGTTTAACAGCATCGATCCTGTATTAGCAGACATAACCAACTCTCCCGTGATGGCATCCTGCACGTTGAGTTTTACATTGACCGTTAAAATATCGTCTTTGTTATTCACGATCACCAGGTTCCACAGCTGATCTTTCTGCACCATTCCTGCGGGTGGCAACTGGGCAGAAATATTTATCTGTGCACTTGCCAGAACGGGCAATACAAGGCATAAGCAGAAAATAATTTGTCTCATCTTTTAAAATATTTTATACCAGGATATCCTGCCGATTTCGACCGGATACAATGTTTGGTTTAGTGTTGGTAAATAACTTTTCTCATACTGGATTTGTAGCCCTCCAAGCTTTTTGAAATCCGCTGAAACCATTAATCTTTCTCCCCAGTAATCAGCGCCGCTATTGACATGATTGAACTTGGCACCTGCTCCGATTTTTAGAAAAGGGCGGATAGCATAATCAGCCGAAGACTCTAAGGTGTAATACTTTAATTCCGGTTGTTTCGTTACAGAATATGCTCCCTGTATTTGTAGCTTGTTCAGAAAGACACTTTGCGAAATATAATAATTAAGGCCTTTGTATAACACGAAACCGGAATCAGTTGACTGGTTATAATATTGATTGTACACGATGGAACTGTTCATGCCGATGTTGTTCACATGATAACCATACACGGCTGACGCATTTAAAATATAATAGGCATTTTCACGTATCAATTCTTTATTGACCACGTAAAGCTGTGTGCCGGGATAGTAGCCAATACTTACAGCCGGGTATTTTGGAAAGCGGATATTTAATAAAACGCTTTTGAATACCGTGCTTGTCTTATAAGTTTTATCGGTAAATGGATTGGTGAAATCATTCCTTCTCAACATACCGGTAACGCTTACCCTGTTTTTGTAAAAAGATTGATCAATCCTGGCAAGCCATGCAACCTGGTCGGTGTTATAACTGAATAAGCTGAAAGATTGAAAACGCTCTCCCGTTTTTCTGTAAAATCCACTAAGCTTTGTATTGGTTTCAGGAATAAACGTTTGGCCTTTTATATTGACGCCCAAATTGCTTTTATCGGAAAAATTCCAAAGGGCACCTAATTGTTTGTTTGTTTGAACAGCGCCAGTGGTGGGGATAGTAGACTTGGCGACTTCTGCGCTGATGCCCGTATAATTATCCAACTTGTAAATTGCCTCAACAGAATAACCCAATACATTGACATGGTTTGCAACCGTATCCGACAAAGCAAATTGGGACTGGCTTTTTCGTCCCTGAAAAACCGTAAATATCAATGCTTTCTTTTCTTTGTCCCCGATCCCTATTCTTCCCAGTAATAAATACTGATTGTTATTCTTGATATTTTTATTAAAAAAATCACGGAAGCGGTAATCAATTTTACCCACCGCTACGGCGGCATACCAGGAAGGATTGTACTCCACATTTAATCCTGTAATGGTAATATTTTGCGCCGTAAGCTCCGTGTAATCTATCATGCTCCTGCCGATGCTAAAGCTTTTTACCGCCAGCAGGTTCTGTTGAAATTTACTTACTGAATCCAATTTGATACCAGTTCCGGCTGCTATTTTTTTCAAATCCTTTTCGCTGGAAATTTTGCTGATCTGTTGTTTTGCTTTGAGTATATCTTTCTGCACGATATTTTTCAGGCTATCTGTCCTTTTTTGCAGTTGGTCAATTTTTGCCTGTAGGGAGTCAATGCGCTTGGCTTCCTTATTATAAAATTTAGCGAATTTCCCGGAAAGGCTGTCTACTGTGCTATCAATTTTCTTCTCGTATTTTACAGCCAGGCTATCGTACTTTTTCTCTTGTTTTGCAACCAGGCTGTCGACCATTTTTTCTTTTGCCTGAGCAACGCTGTCGACACGCTGCTCTTTTGCTTTAACAATGCTATCAGCGCCAGGCTTTTGGTGTCTTTTCCTAAAGTCAATTTTGGTTGCAAGACTGTCGGATACGTCATTTGTTTTATTGATAGAATCTAACCTTTGTTTGTATTGTTTTTCCCTTTCCTCGATGATCTTTTGCAAGGTGGAAGAACTCCCCAACCATCCCTTTAGTTTATGCAGTTCAGTTTTCTTTTCTTTCAACTCAGCTTCTGCGGCTTTCAGGTCAGGGCGCTGCGGCAGTTGAACCGCAATTTTATTAATCAAATCCTGCCTGATATTTTTTGTGTAGGCAGGGCGGTCAAAACGGAAATTGACATCGGAAAAATCTTTGAAAAATGGGGAATTGCTTTGCCGGGAAGTAAAACCTACTTTTAAGGGAAATTTCTCTTTAAGCATAATATCCAAGTAAACCCGCTCTGTATGCTGCTGAAAATCTTGCTGGCTAATAGGTGTGTCTATTTTCGACCGGTAGTAAAAATCGTAAGAAATATTTCCATGGATAGTTAGGAATTTCGGGGACGAGGCAGGTATTGGTGCAGTTACAATTTTGTCTTGTTTTATTGTTGGCGGAGCAGGAATAAACTGTCCGTTGAAGTAGTTTCCCTTGCAGGAAAATTTATAAAAGTACACAAATGAAACACCGGAATCGGCATTATTCCCAACAGTCTTTTTAATGTCCAGCTTTAATGCGTCCTGGTATTGATTCATTGTAGTTGAGTCATCATTCACCACAAACGAACCTGTCTGCGCATAACCCATAAGGCTAAGCATGCATAAGCAAAACATGATTAAAAGACGCAGCGGTCTCATAAGCTTGGCAGTATTCTGTGGTTACAGTTACAAATTGTTTTAATAGCTTTTGACGCAGTGAAACATCAAAAGAAACGATCATTATTTTAAAGTAAGGGTTGTCGAAAATTAAAACTTACGATTCTTATAAGAGTGTTTTAACGGTACGAAAAGAATTGCCAAAATATAAATCAGGCTACATAACATTATCAATCAGAATAAGCTAAAAAGGAAATCAGTTAGTATTTTGGTTTATCCTAAATTTCGTGTTAAATATCATTATTAGTTTTTTCTTTTTGAACACTTATTTTTTATCTGCCCCTTTTTAGATATAAATGCTGTTTTTCAGGCATAGCTGCACTCATTGGTTTTCAGGACTTATCTAGGTTACTGTCTTAATCCAGTCAGACAAACAATTGTCCATTCTCCCTGAAGGCAAAACAATGGCACCCAAGTTAGCGCAAAGCCATAGGCTTGCGACTGGTGTTTGCGTTGCAACTCTCCCGTGAGTGTTATTGTACATTTAAAATCTAATACACTGATCAAATGGGATCAAGAATTAGAAAACAATCATTGAAAATGAAATGAATATTTCAGGGTCTGGATTGAGCCGGGCAGTTAATTCGACATCTTGTGTAAATTAGTATTTGGTAATTTCTTTGGTAAAAACTATGATTACTTATAATTTTTACCAAACATATAATGGTTGGCTGAATCTGCCAAGAGTATAATAAAAATAATTTTCCCCAAGATGGCTGAAAATGCCTGTAGTAAAGGAATCTGACGATTTTTATTTATTTTATTTTTTTTAAATAAAATAAAAATTCCGTATTTTCCACATCTAGTTGAATGCTGGAATTATAATTAAGTCGATAACTAGTTTTAAAGCTTAATATTTAAGGATAACATTATTCCGATAATTTACTGTTGGCTGAAAGACGTACGAATTACATTAAGAAGTTCATCAACGTTATTCATTGGAACTCTTGTAAATTCACCCTCACTATTAACCGGATAAACTTCCCAATAAGGATGATCTGAAAGACCACCAAAAAAATTATCGCCATCTAAAGACACCGATAACCAACTTCCAATTTTTTCTTTTTGTCTCAATTGGAATTTGACAACAGAAAAATTATTTGGTGGAATGATTTTCACTTCCCAATTCTGATCGAAAGTAATGAATGGGATTTTATTTACCCATTCTTTCCATTGATAGAATGTTTCGACTTCACTTCTCTTATTTTGCATATCAATAATTTTTCGCTCAAACATAAAATCCTCTCTTTCACATTTCTATATAAAGATTATTACCCAGTTGTCTATCCATAAAACAGCCTATTAAAACCTATTCATGATATTAAAAGTATCCTTACATACCTTGAAACGCTTGTGAGAAGTATGGATATAACGCCTGTTACATTTGTCGTGATGGATTGATTGGTTGTAAAATCTCTCTTTTATCAAGCCATCACACTATCTGATGCAGAACTATTTGAAATTTCTTGCATTGGGAAAAATCTTTCCTTGAGGCAATTCTCTTACTTGTGACTTTTTATTTTGCGCATGTGCCGGAATAGACTTTTCATCGGAGTAAGCCAACGTCAATACACTGGGATCGCTGCTTTGTGATGGTGTCAGGTGGCGTAAGAATTTCGAAATATCATAACACTTTCTAACAATCACATGGATCACTTCACCTTCAACCTGTAATTTACCTTCCACCATGATAAGCCGTGACTGCAAAATTTCTTTTCTGAATTTTTCAAACAGGCTTTCAAAGATGACAAGATTTGCAAACCCTGTTTCATCTTCAATCGTCATAAAACAGACACCACCCGCAGTGCCCGGTCTTTGCCGTACCAAAACTAAACCTGCCACTTTTATCATTTGCCCGTCTTTCGCATCTTTAAGTTGAATATTTGGTGTAATTCTTAATTGCTCCAATTTTTCCCTCACAAAACTTACCGGATGTGCTTTAAGCGATAATGAAATAGCGGCATAGTCATGCACAACGTGTTCCGAGGTTGCCATGGTTGGCAAAACAATATTTTCTTGCGCATCGGGTGATGGCTGACCCTTAAAAAGCGCAATAGGGCGATCTTTAGTAGACACCTCCCATAGTGCTTGCCGTCTATCCAAACCAATAGATCGAAAGGCATCAGCATCTGCTAAACGCTCTAAGGCAGCTTCCGGCACGAATGCTTCCCTAAGCTGATTAATTGTTTTGTATTGTTCTTTTCTGGCATTAATAAGCGTAATTATATCTTCTTGACGTAATCCCTTTACCTGCCTAAACCCCAATCGTAAGGCTAAATATTTACCAGTTTTTTCTTCCAATTTATTATCCCACTCGGAATAATTAATATCAATAGGTCTAACTTCCACGCCATGTTTTCTGGCATCGCCAATAAGCTGCGCCGGCTGGTAAAATCCCATAGGCATGCTGTTCAAAATTCCAGCCGCAAACACATCAGGATAATAACATTTTATCCAACTTGAGACGTAAACAAGTAAGGCAAAACTCGCAGCATGACTTTCAGGAAAACCGTAACTGCCGAACCCTTCCAACTGCTTAAAAACCCGCAATGCATATTCTTCCTTATAACCTCTTTCTTTCATTCCATTGACCAACTTTTCCTGAAACTTCGTAACCAAGCCTTTTGCTTTGAATGTTGCCATACTGCGACGTAATTCGTCAGCTTCGCTTGGGCTAAACCCTGCGGCGACAATTGCAATCTTCATCGCCTGTTCTTGAAAAAGCGGCACGCCCAACGTTCTGCCTAAAATATCTTCTAATTCCTTCGATGGATATTCAACAGCTTCTTCACCGTTACGCCGCCTTAAATAAGGATGAACCATGTCTCCCTGAATAGGCCCAGGTCTCACAATTGCTACCTCAATCACCAGATCGTAAAAACAACGTGGCTGCAAACGGGGCAACATTGTTTGTTGTGCCCGGCTTTCAATTTGAAATACGCCGATTGTATCAGCGTGGCATATCATTTCATAAACCGCAGTATCGTCTTGGGGGATATTTGCCAAGGTCAGATCAAGGCCGTAATGGGCTTTTGCGATGTCAAAGCACTTACGGATGCAGGTTAACATCCCCAAAGCCAACACATCTATTTTCATAAACCCTAAAGCATCGATGTCATCTTTATTCCATTCAATGCATGTTCGGTCTACCATCCGGGCATTCATGATCGGGCATAAGTCAGATAACTTACCCCGAGTAATAACAAAGCCACCTGTATGCTGTCCAAGTTGGCGAGGAAAGCCCATATATTCTCTTGTTAACTGTAGGACTTTGAGGATGTGCTGATCTCCCGGATTTACGCCCTGCTCTTCCAGGCGTTTACCCTCGAACCATTCGTCGGTAAATTCCCAAATAGAGCCTGACAAACGATTGATTGTGTCAACAGATAAACCCATCGCTTTCCCAACATCCCTGATGGCTCCTTTTTGGTGCATCTGTGTAACGGTTGCGACTATGGCCGCCCTATCCCGACCATATTTATTGAAGATATATTGCATCACTTCTTCGCGCCGTTCGTGTTCAAAGTCAACATCTATATCAGGCGGTTCATTTCGTGCAGAAGAAATAAAACGTTCAAAAAGCAAATCGAATTTTGTCGGATCAACGGACGTAATACCAAGGCAATAGCAGACCGTTGAATTTGCAGCCGAACCCCGCCCTTGACACAAAATTTTCTGTTCCCGTGCATAACGCACAATGTCATACACGGTCAGAAAATAAGCGGCGTAGTCCATTTCTTCGATGAATTTCAATTCATACTTAATCGCTGCAACGGTCTTTTCGGGAACGTCCTTTCCATACCGAAGGTTAGCCCCTTCCCAAGCTAAGTGTGTTAGTTCTTGTTGTGGGTTGCGTCCTTCAGTTGTAATCTCCTCGGGATATTCATATTTCAACTCATTTAACGAAAACCGGCAGGCCTCTGCAATCTCTTGTGTTCTTGCAATGGCATCTGGGTATTGCCGGAACAAACGGTTCATTTCTTCGGGGGGTTTTAAAAATCGTTCCGCATTGGGATGCAGGCGATACCCTGCCGTGTAGATGGTGCATTTTTCTCTTATACAGGTCATGATGTCCTGTAACTGCCTGCGGTTTGGCTCATGGTAATGCACATCATTGGTTGCGACTAAGGGAATATTCAGCCGTTGTGATATTTGCTTTAAGCAATATAGATACTTGGCATCATCCCCCTGATATTTTCGTGAAGCGGCAATATATAAGTGGGTTTTCAGTTTAATACGATACTCCCTTAAAGCATTCTCGAATGATGGGTCAAATTCAAACAGGTTATTTAATTCGCTTGGTGGCAGCACGATAAATTTCATGTCGTCTGCAGACTGATAAACATCTGCTTTATATAAATGGCATTCGCCTTTTTCTGCCCTTCGGTTCCCAAGCGTTAGCAGATTGGATAATTTCGCATAACCGTTGATGTTAGTTGGATAAGCTAATAAACTAATGCCATCTATTAAATCTAACCTGCAGCCAACTATTATTCTGATACCATAATTTTTGGCGGCTGCATGGGCACGGACGATGCCGCCAAGGCTATTCCTGTCGGTAATAGCAATTTCAGCATAGCCAAGCTTCACAGCCTGTTCGATGAGTTCCTCGGGGTGGGATGCGCCCCGGAGGAAACTAAAATTGGATGTTAAATGTAATTCTGTATACTTCATTGCGAGGCTTAAGTAAAAAATCCGTGAATAAACCAGTGATAAGACTTGGCAGCATCGTAGTGACCTAAGCGAAACAGCCAATAACGTTTGCCGTGTTCATCTTCAACTGTATAGTAATCTCGATGTTGTCCTTGTTGCAGCCACCACTCTTGTTCAAGGCGTTCCGGGCCATCGGCATTGACAATTTTGTGGAACACTCCTTTATAACGAAATGACATTGGCGGGTAATCAGGGATTGGTGCTGTCACTTCAATCGGATGAGGGCTTGCTAAAATTTGCAATGGTCTTGGCCTCTCCACTTTCCACGGGGTTTGTATTTTTTCGTGTAGGTCGGTTGCAACCTTAAAAGAATGTTCCGGCCAATGATGTTCATCAGGAACAAAGCGGTGAATGTGATTACCATCAAACTTGCCTTCAATCCGATCAAGCAATTCTGATAACCTGTTATCCAGCAAACCGCCGTTGCTCTTCCAAAATGTTTCCTGTGATATGATAAGGTCTTCTACTTTCGAAGCATCAAGCGTAAATAATTCTATCCCTAAAGCCGGTTCAATCGTGTCAATTTTAAGTTCGAATAATTTAAAAAGATGCTTGGTATTTATG
>CAXTPJ010000036.1:0-11314 GCA_964245855.1 uncultured Ferruginibacter sp.
ATCAATTTATCCATCGGGCAAATACGGTATAACGGATTATCGCCAAGGTTCCAGATATCTTCGCAAATAGTAAGCGCTATTTTTTTGCCTTTGTACTCAATCACATTCCATTCATACGCCGGTTCAAAATACCGGTATTCATCAAACACATCATAAGTAGGCAAACAGGTTTTATGTGCAATGGCTTTTACTTGCCTGTCGTATAAAAAGTAGGCTCCGTTAAACAAATCTTTCCCTTCTTTAATAACATTTTTATCAGGCGCTCCAACAATTACTGCAATGGTATCAGCATGTTGTTTTATGTCATCAATTGCCCGGTAACAGCGATTGATAAAATCATTGAAATCTAAAAAATCTCTTGGAGGATAACCACATACACAGAGTTCACTAAAAACAATGATATCACCATTCTGCTTTTTTGCTTCTTCAATGGCGCAGATTATTTTTTGAACATTGCTTTCAAAATTTCCGATGTGATAATTCTGCTGTGCTAAAAATATTTTCATATTGTTCAATACCGCTGCTGGCGGGCTTAACGTTGTGTTTGTGAAAATTGTTATTTATTTGTAAAGTTAAAACTTAAAAAAGCATTATTACTGATGAGGACATGTATAGTTGTTTGTGTTATCACTTTATTTTTATTGGGTTGTAACAATAGTAATAATGGCCCCGATGTTTCCGGCATCAAGATCAATTTAACTACAGAAAGATTTGAAAGAAAATTGTTTGATACCTCAGCGCCTTCGTTAACTGCTTACCTGGAAAAACTGGAGCATGGTTCTCCTGAATTTACAGGTTATTATCTCAGCGAAATTTTAAATGCAGACCCTAAATGGACTGCAGACAGTACTGCCACTTATGTGAACGGATTTGTAAAAGCCTATCGCAACTTATATGATACTTCAGAAAAATTATTTCCTGATTTTTCTAAGTATGAAGATCAAATAAAAAAAGGGTTGCAGTTGACAAAATATTATTTTCCTGCTTATAAATTGCCCGGAAAAATAATAACGTATATCGGCCCGGCTGATGGCTATGGCGATGTTTTATTATCAGGCGAATATTTGCTGGTTGGCTTGCAACACCATCTTGGAAAGAATTTTTCTGTGTATAAAACAGAAATGGTAGAACAGATTTATCCTCCTTACATCAGTAATCGTTTTGAGCCCGAGTACATTCCTGTTAATTGCATCAGGAACATTGTAAATGACTTGTCACCTGCAAAAGAAATTGATAAGCCATTGGTAAATCAAATGGTGGAGAAAGGGAAGCGTTTATACCTGTTGAGTAAATTTTTACCTGCTACGGATGAGCATCTTTTAATCGGCTATAAAAAAGATCAATTAAAAGATTGTTATGAGCATGAAGCGGTGATCTGGGACTTGTTTGTAAAAAATTCATTGCTGCAATCAACCGATAAAAACATATTGAAGAACTACCTCGATGAAGGCCCTAAAACGCAGGAATTGGGAGAAGATGCACCGGGCAATGTCGGCACTTTTGTGGGATGGCAGATTGTAAAAAAATACATGGAGAAAAAGCCGGCGACTACCTTACAACAGTTGGTAAACCTGGATGCTGAAACCATCTTCCAGGAAGCAAAATACAAACCTTAAAGTTTAGGCCGCCTTCACCCGGGGGGCAGTGCGTTTTTTTACAACTACCGGCGCTTTACCTAAACTTTTCATTACCCTTAAATGCGAAGCTACTGCTTCAAACATACCATCGTATTTGTTATACGGCATATTGAATTCCTTACATTTTTCCATTACAATTTTGCTGATAGCCGGGTAATGAATATGGCTAACCCTTGGAAACAAATGATGTTCTATCTGGAAATTCAATCCACCTACAAACCAGGAAATCACTTTATTGCCCATAGCAAAATTAGCCGTAGTCTTTAACTGGTGCTCTGCCCAAGCGGTTTCCAGGTGTTTGGTTTCATCCAGGGCGATTGTCTCAAACTCTGTAATTTCAACCACATGTGCCAGTTGAAACACAATAGACATGGTTAATCCCATGGCTGCATTCAAAACAAAATAGCCCAACAGCCATGGCCATACCCCCCACACCATTGCAGGAATTACCATGTAAAAACTGATGTATAAAATTTTAGTTACCCAGAAGATGATATGATTTTTCCTGTCCATTTTCCAGGCAGCAGTAGTATAAATCCGCTTTGTGAAATACTTGGTAAAATCCATTATAAAAACCCAAAATAGTGTACTCAACGCATAGATAGGCAACAGGTATAAATGCTGCACTTTGTGTGCCGGCACCCAGCGTTGCGATTCGCAATGGCGGATGATCGGGCTTTTGGCAATATCATCATCTATCCCATCTACGTTGGTATAAGTATGGTGTATAATGTTGTGCTTTTGTTTCCAGAAATAAGCGCTTGCGCCCATGGCATTCATGGTTAATCCAAGCCCATCGTTGATCCATTGTTTAGTGCTGTAACTTCCATGATTAGCATCATGCATTACGCTAAAACCAACACAGGCAAGCGTGTAACCCAACAAAGCCGCCAACAACAATGCAGGCAAAGCAGACAAGTGTAAAAAGATTAAACTACTGTAAATGGTGATGGCGCCCCCAACAAGAATAAGCGTTTTTATATACAACCTCCAGTTACCGGTTTTTTTCAATTGCTTTTGTTCAAAATACGCTTCCACGGCAGCTTTCAGGCTTTGATAAAAAGCGTTGTTACGGTTGTCGAAAGTTAATTTAGCCATGATTATTTAGATTGGATTTCAAAAGATTACAATTGATTTATAAAGTGCAAAAAGTTCAGTTCATTTTAAAAGGAACAGTCATTTCAAATGCAGGTATCGAAACGTTGAATTGCTTTTGGTTATTGGCATTTTCCATCAGGTAAGTACCATACATTTTACCCATCTCCGTTTTTAAATTGCACCCGCTGATGTACTGGTATTGCGTACCCGGATTGATCTGTGGCTGTACGCCAATTACGCCCTCTCCTTCTACTTCCCGTAAACTGCCGGTTGCATCAAAAATATGCCAATGCCTGCGCAACAGTTTAACGGCGAAAGGATTATTGTTTTCAATCGTTACCCTGTAGGCAAACATAAACTCATTATTAGCCGGGTTACTGTAATCAGGCTGATAAAAAGTTTCTACCGAAACGGTAACCCCTTCTGATATTTTTGACACCATGGTGATCGATTGAATCATGTAAAAATAAACAAAAGAAAACGCATTTGTTGTAAACTAGGGAATTGATAGTACCTAAATAAGAAAATAATGGGAATTACTTCACATAAATACAGCAATCGGGAAATAACTATTTATGGCAACCTGATCTTTGCATTCATTCTGCTATTTGCGCCAAAGGTTTAAGGAGTGTATTTGATCCTGCCAGGAGGCCGTAGATCGACATGAGTAAATCGGATACGGAAACCATTATAGCACAGGTGAAAAAATGCCCCAGCGGGGCATTGAGTATTAAAGAAGGCCAGTAATTAAACTTTTTTTGCAGCAGTATAGCCGTTCTTTTGCAACCACTGCAACACCTTATCCCTGTTGTCGCCCTGTACAATAACTTCCCAGTCTTTTACAGCGCCGCCGGTACCACAAAAAGTCTTGAGTTTTTTTCCAAGCTCTTCCAGTTCATTTTCTTTACCGATAAACCCTGTAACCAGTGTAACAGCCTTACCAGCCCGTTGTTTCTTATCGAGTATAATCCGGAGTTTTTGCTCTGCCGGTTTAAGCGTTTCCCGCTCTTCTGTCGAATCTTCTTCCAGTTTAAAATTTGGATCGGTTGAATATACCAATCCACCCAAAGAAATTATTTTTTTTGGTTTCATAGCTATTGATTGATGACTGCTTTTAAACTAAGATCAAGGCTCCTGGCCTGGTGTATAATGGCGCCGCTTGAGATAAAGTCAACACCCGTAGCAGCATACTTTTCAATATTGCTTAAATTGATACCCCCACTTGCTTCTGTCTGGTATTTGCCATTAATAATGACAAGCGCTTCCATAATTTTTTCAGGTGTAAAATTATCCAGCATAATCACATCTACTTTACCCGTTTGCATCACTGTTTGAATATCTTCCAAACTCCTTGTTTCTACTTCAATTCTTAACCCCGGTTTTTTCGTCTGCACATACTGATAAGCTTTTTCAATGGCTTTTGAAATGCCCCCGCAATAATCAATGTGATTGTCTTTCAACATGATCATATCGTACAATCCAAACCGGTGATTTACGCCACCGCCGATCCGTACCGCCTCTTTTTCCAGTAACCTGAAGTTGGGAGTCGTTTTTCGGGTATCAAGTAATTTTGTTTTAAAAGGCTTTAATTTTTCTGTGTAGGTTTTGGTAAGTGTTGCAATGCCACTCATGCGCTGCATACTGTTTAGCACCAACCTTTCACATTGCAGAATAGTATGCACTTTTGCTGTTACTTCAAAAGCAACATCACCATAAAGCATTGCATCACCATCCTGTTTAAATATTGTAAATACAATATCCGGCTGCATGTAGCGGAATATCTTTTCTGCCACCGATACGCCTGCCAATACGCCATCTTCTTTTACTTTTAAAATAGCCTTGCCGGTTGCCTGCGCATCAATACTGGCAAGTGTAGAATGATCCCCATCGCCAATATCTTCTGCCAGTGCGTTTTTGATCAGCAGTTTTAATTTTTCTTCGTAACTCATCTGTACAAAACTAAACAATAAAAAATCCCCTTGCTTAAAGCCGGGGGACAAAATTTTATACTGGTTTCGTATATTACCTGCTTTCAAATCTCAATTCCTGCAGCACCTGCAACTCTCCTTTTTGTTTCATGTAAAGTGTTGTCCTGAATGAACCGTTTTTGGTTATAAGGGTACCAATACAATATTGCGAGCCGGCATTCTGCCCTTTATGAATTACATCAAAACCTTTTACCGGGTTGTTGGCAAAAAAATCCTTCAATACAATCTCTGCCTGGCTTTTACTAAAACTATTTCCTTTATCCGGCATGGTGATCTCAACTGTATTGTCAAAGTATTTTGCCACTAACGCTGAATTACCTGTCTTCATGGCACCCACTACTTCATCAATACTAACGAAGGGAGAATTTTTAAAAGAACAAAAGGCAACAGTGATTGCTATGAGGAAAAATTGTTTCATAAATATTGATTTTCGGTGACCATTTTACTAAAAACGTGCCAACCCAATTAATATTATTGTTAATGCATTTGGGCTACTAAATATAGGACAATTTGCTTTGAGAAAAAGTTGCAAATCAATTAGCTTTGGCAAATGGAAAATAAAAAAGCAATACTCATTATCATGGACGGATGGGGGCTTGGCAAAGTAAAAAGCAGCGACGCTATCCAGCATGCCAAAACGCCATTTGTAAGTTCTTTATACAACAAATACCCAAACACTACATTGATCACCTGTGGTGAGGATGTAGGGCTTCCCGAGGGGCAGATGGGCAACAGTGAGGTAGGCCACCTTAACCTGGGTGCCGGAAGAATTGTGTACCAGGAACTACAGCGCATTAACGTTGCAATAAAAACGGGTGAATTCCAGGAAAATAAAACATTGGTAGATGCAGTAGAATACGCCAAAGCAAATAACAGGACGCTTCACCTGATAGGGCTGGTGAGCAATGGGGGCGTTCATTCCCATATCAATCATGTAAAGGCATTGACTTCGCTTTGTAAAGACAAAGGACTAACCAACGTGTTGGTGCATGCTTTTACAGATGGAAGAGATACTGACCCCAAAAGCGGCCATGGTTTTTTAACTGAGTTGCAACAACACCTTGATGGTTCTGCAGGAGCGCTCGCCACTGTTACAGGCCGCTATTATGCTATGGACAGGGATAAAAGATGGGAAAGGGTTAAGCTGGCGTATGATGCCATGGTAAATGGAAAAGGTGATGCCAGTGATGATATTTTGGCGTCAGTAAGCAAAAGTTATGAAGCGGGTGAAACGGATGAATTTATAAAGCCGCTCATCAATAGTAAAGTTGCAGATACCAAAATAAAAGAGGGCGATGTAGTGATCTCGTTCAATTTCCGCACCGATCGTTGCAGGGAAATTACACAGGTGTTAAGCCAGGTAGATATGCATGAGTTTGATATGCACTGCCTACAATTGTATTATACCACAATGACGCAATACGATCAAACCTACAAGAATGTACATGTAGTTTTTGAAAATGATGACTTGAAAAATACATTGGGAGAAATTTTGCAGCAGCAGGGAAAAACACAGATCCGTATTGCAGAAACAGAAAAATATCCTCATGTATCTTTCTTTTTTAGTGGCGGCAGGGAAGTTCCTTTTGAAGGAGAAAGAAGGATCATGATACAATCCCCCAAAGTTGCTACTTATGATCTGCAGCCGGAAATGAGTGCAGCAGGTGTAACAGAAGCTATCATCAATGAAATTGAAAATAATCCTACCGATTTTATTTGTCTCAATTTTGCCAATGCAGATATGGTAGGCCATACCGGCGTTTGGGAAGCGGTTATAAAAGCAGTGGAAACGGTTGACAGTTGCGTAGAAAAAGTAGTAACTGCTGCTCTAAAACAGGATTATGCGGTTTTTCTTACGGCAGATCATGGCAACGCAGATTATGAGATCAATGAAGATGGTACACCCAACACAGCGCATACTACCAACCTGGTTCCATTTTTTGTAATTGATAACAACTGGCATGGCACTGTATTGCCGGGCAAACTGGGCGATATGGCACCAAGCATTTTAACCATGATGGGCTTGCCAATTCCTTCAGAAATGACGGGTAATATCCTGATCAAAAGTTAACTGATAACAACCATGAAAAAATTCATAACTATCCTGCTGATCGCCATTTCATTTACGGCCAGCAGCCAAACCAGCGATGCAGTTTTAAATAAACGGCTGGCAGAATATTTAGTTTTTTCTAAAGAACTGAAAGTAGATGCATTGCTGGATTATATGTATCCCAGAATGTTTGAACTAGCCAGCAGGGAACAGTTGAAACAGCTATTGGAGCAGGCTTTTAATAGCCCGGATATTTCGATTAAACTCGACTCTTTGACCATTGACAAAATATTGCCTGTTTCAAAATTCAGCAAGGGCGCATATACTAAATTTACTTATAGCCTGGTGATGAAAATTAAATTAACCAACCCTGCTATGGAAGATAAATCTGAAGCGATACTGGATAATTTTAAAGAAAAATTTGGCGAGAAAAATGTGTTTTATGATGAAACGACCAAACTGTTTTCAGTATATCAAACCAAAGATGCACTGGCAATAAAAGACAATTATTCTAAAAATATCTGGACCATGCTGGGCCTGGAAAAAGAACAAAGCCTGGAGAAAATTATTCCCGCTGAAATAAAAGCAAAATACAAGCTGAAATAGTAATAGAACTAAGTTTAAAATGATAGAAATCCCTGACTTTAACAGCAGGGATTTTTTAATATCAGTTTCGTTCGTTGATTCATTAGCCCAAAAGCCCTTTCTGGTTAGCATTTCACCCGATTTTTTATTGTTAATGCAGCCTTTTCTACAATAAGATTGCCTATATTTATCGGGTAAAACCAAGCACAATTATGACTGAAGAGCAAATGCTGTCCGGATGTCTTCAAAATAATGCCGCCTCGCAGGATGCGCTTTACTCCCGTTTCAGCCCCAGGATGTTAGGGGTTTGTTACCGATTTGGTAAAAACAGGGAGGATGCGGAAGACATGCTACAGGAAGGTTTTATCAAAGTGTTTTCCCAAATTCACCAATACAGAAACGAAGGTGCTTTAGAAGGATGGATCAGGAGGATCATTGTTCATACCTGCATCAATGTGTTGAAGAAAAACAAGAAGTTCTCCGAAAGCGTGGATATTATGCACGCCAGCAGCATAGGCATTAGAGAAGAAATTATCCCTTCTATCATGCAGGCAAAAGAAGTGGTTGATTGCATCAGGCTATTACCACTTGGTTACAGGACAGTGCTTAATCTTTATGCTATTGAAGGATATTCACACAAAGAAATTGGGGGTATGCTGGATATTGAAGAAAGTACCAGCAGATCACAATATACCAGGGCCAAAACAATGCTCGAAGATGTTTTAATAAAGAAAAAAATACTTACAAAGCAGTCGAAAGAAAAAGGATCAGCAAATAGTTTAGCCGCTGCAATATAAATACTACCAAAACCTAACAACGATATATAACCAGAAGATGCTTGTGAAAAAATGGAACACAAACCTAACATTGATAATTTTGAACGCTTCCTGAGAGACAAGACGGATGAATTCAGGATGTACCCTTCCAAAAGAGTTTGGTACAGCATTTACAATAACATGCACCCCGGCAATAGGATGCCTTCAATCTCTATGTGCATTGTATTGCTGTTCTCTTTACTTACTGTCGGCTACCTGCATACCAATACAGCAAAAGATCCGGGTGTAAGCAAATCTGTTACGCTAAATCAACCAGCAATAAGTTCGGTCACAACAAAAAATGCAGTTAACATTGCTGATGCTGCTATCAATAATCCAGGCAATCACCCTTATCAGAAATTATTGACACTGATTTTACCTGCTTCTCCCATTGCACAAATTGCAACTACTCCGGGTATTGATCACTCATCCATAAAACAATCCGAAAGTCAAAGTCAATACCAGTCCACAGCTTCTGCAAATACTTATCTTACAAAAAACAATACAGTTGCATTGGATGAAAGCAATGCAACTACTGTTGCTTCATTGGTTACATCTGCAATTGCTTTCATTTCACATCAAGATAAAAAAGTTGATATTGGGATGATTTCGCAAACAGTTGAAGGCGTTGAAAAAAATAGCTTTGGTAGCGTTGAAACAGATAATGAGTTTGCTGCTCAAAATACATCTTTACTCATTGGTGTTTCATCCAAAACGAATGTTTCTGCTGTTGAAATAACCCAACCTGCTACAACAGAAAATGAAAAAGCAGCAACTATCAATGCAGTAAATACGAAAGCTGTTGATGATAAAAAAGAAGTAGCCAAAAAGGAAATGAATAAATCAACAGTTTTGTCTGAATCTGATAAAGCATGGATAGAAAACTATGCGTTGTATCACAGGCCTGCACCAAAAAAATGGGCTGGCAAAGTAAGCTGGCAGGCATACTTTACACCTTCTGTAGTTTACAGAACACTACATAACAATGCTGCTGGAAAAAACTTAGGAAACAATACGGCTTATTTAAATACTGATGTAAATAATTTAGTAAACCAAAAACCTTCTTTTGGTGCAGAAATGGGCATGGCTTTGCAATACGATGTTTTAAAAAGGATAAAAATTAAAGCTGGCCTGCAATTGAATTATACCCGTTATAATACCCATGGTTTTGATAATTTCCACCCCATTACCACATCGCTTGCAATAAACAGCGATAACAGCAGTTCAGTGTACGAAGTATCGAGAACAACTCCTTTTTCCAATGCACAGGGGTTGCAGGCTGTTAAATTGCACAACGAAACTTACCAGGTATCTGTACCGGTTGGTTTGGATTTAAAACTTGTTTCGCTTGATAATATTGCCTGGTATGTTGGCGCCACCATACAACCTACAGTAGTAGTATATGGCAGGTCTTATCTAATCTCAACCGATCAAAGAAATTATGTATCGGAAACATCAATGCTCAACAGGTTTAACATCAATGCCGGTTTTGAAACCTACATTTCATTCAAAACAAACAATTACACCTGGCAGGTGGGGCCACAATTCCGCTCGCAATTATTTTCAACCAATAGCAAAACTTATTCAATAGAAGAACGCTTACAGAATTATGGATTTAAAATAGGCGTAAGCAAAAAACTGTAATTAGCTAATCAAATTTTTTTAAGAAAGGCAATTTTTATTTACAGTCAGCGTTTATTTACTGTTCCCAAAAGAACAAAACTTTAATTAAAAACCACTGCGCCGTACCAGCAGTGGTTTTTTGTTTTACAATTTCTTTCCGGCTAATTTTGCTGCATGAAAAAATTGTTCGTCTTCACTGTTTTCTTTGCTGCAGTTTGTTTTGTTGGTTGCTCCGAAAAGAAAAGTCCTACTTCTGCTACCGAGCCTGCAGCCAACACCGATAGTTCAAACAATAAATTTTTCCCGGTTACTTCTTTTTTAAAAGGGCAATTCAATACGCTGGACTCTTTACCCATCACTTTTTTAAAAATAACTACCAGCGGTAGCAAAGCAGATTCAGCATGGATCAAACGGGATAGCATCAGGCATTTACTTGAACCATTTATCACCGATGACATCTCTGATGAAAAGCTTCATGCATTCTTCAAAGAATCTAAATTCAACGACCAAAGCACTGATGCCATCACTTTAACTTATCAACCAAAAACAACCTTACCTGACAGCATTGCTATACGAAACTGGACGGTTTACATTAACCCTGAAACGGGTAATATTAACAGGGTGTACATACTGAAACAATTAAAACAGAACAATGAAATTTTTGTGCAGCAGCTTACCTGGGAAACAGATAAATGGGCAAAACTGCTAACCATAATGGATAAGCCAGGTGGGGAAAGTAAAATTACCAGCAACATAAAATTGGTTTGGGATTTACGCAGCCCGACCAACAACTAAATGGCCGTTGTGCTGTTATACAAGATTGAAGGAGCTAAACCCGGAAAATTTATGACCCAGGAAGAGTTTTCAAAGATAGCCACCACCATCCCGTTACAGCCTGGCATTTATAAATATTACGACGGGGATAACCAGCTTTTATACGTAGGCAAGGCAAAAAGCCTTCGTAAAAGGGTCAGTTCCTATTTTTCAAAAACTTTTACTTCCTATAAAACTCACGAACTGGTTCAACGCATCCGCAAAATTGAGTTTACCATTGTAAACAGTGAACAGGATGCATTTTTATTAGAGAATTCGCTGATAAAAAATTTTCAGCCCATATTTAACATCAACCTTAAAGATGATAAAAGCTATCCCTACATCATTATAAAAAAAGAACCTTTTTCAAGGATATTTTTTACCCGGAGAAAGATCAATGATGGTTCTCAATACTTAGGCCCTTATACTTCATTAGGCAAAGTTAGAGAACTGCTTGATTTCATTAAACAGAATATACCATTAAGAACCTGCAAACTCAATCTTACAGCAACCAATATAGAAAAAAAGAAGTTTAAAGTTTGCCTCGAATATCATTTGGGCAATTGTAAAGGACCCTGTGAAGGGTTTCAGTCCCTTGCCGACTATGATGAAGGATTGGAAAGAGTAAAAAGTTTGCTGAAGGGCAATTTATCACCTGTTATACAGCATTTTAAAACAGAATTACAACAACAGGTGCAGCAACTG
>CAXTPJ010000037.1:0-11236 GCA_964245855.1 uncultured Ferruginibacter sp.
AAATGTTGTAATTGAAGTCAATAATGACAGGATGGGTATGATTGGCAGGAATGATTATGAACTGGTTTCAGGTAATAAAAAAAGAATAGTTCATTTAAAATAAATAATAATGAATACTGTTCTGCAATTTGCTTCAAATGAAAAAAAAAGACATCAGGCATTACTATAAAGACAAGCGCATGCAACTGTCTGCTTCGCAGATCAACCGCATGGACGACCTGATGCTGATACAGTTTCAACGGTTGCCCATCGATATCCCTTCCCTCATCATGACTTATGCGCCCATCCCTAAATGGAATGAATTTAACCCGCAGGGCATTACAGATTATTGCTATTTTAAAAATCCCAACCAGCAACTGATCTATCCAATCATTGATGAAGTGAACGGCCGCAATGAAATGATGGCGGTGCTGGTAACAGAAGAAACGTTTTTTGAAACCAGCGAATACGGCATTGATGAACCAACCAATGGTGAAGATGTTTTGTATGAAGACATTGATATGGTGATTGTTCCGTTACTCGGTTTTGATACCAAAGGCTACCGGGTAGGTTATGGGAAAGGCCACTACGACCGATTCTTAAAACATTGCCGGAAAGATTGCATTAAAGTAGGCTTTAGTTATTTTGAACCGCTGGAAGCCATTGAAGATGTAAATCAATTTGATGTGCGGCTTGATTACTGCATTACGCATGAAAAATTTTATTCTTTTTAAAACAGGTTATTGTGCTATTAAAAAGCTTTCGATATTTATTATTTCCTTTTGCATTTATATACGGTCTTATCGTACGCCTGCGCAACTGGCTGTTTGATAAAAATATTTTACGCTCTACGCCATTCAATTTTCCCCTGATCTGCGTGGGCAACCTCGCTGTTGGCGGCACAGGCAAAACGCCCATGACAGAATACCTCATACGCCTTTTGAAAAATGATTTCAATACCGCCACGCTCAGCCGGGGTTATAAAAGAAAGACCAAAGGTTTTGGCATTGCCAACGAAAACACAACGGCGCTGGAAATTGGGGATGAGCCCATGCAGTTTCACATTAAATTTCCTGATATAACGGTGGCTGTAGGAGAGGAGCGCCTGGTGGCCATTCCACAATTACTACAGGAAAAACCGGCCACCAACGTGATCATTTTAGATGATGCTTTTCAGCACCGGTCGGTAAAAGCCGGTTTGAATATCCTGTTGACAGAATCAAAAGATTTGTACACCCGTGACCTGATGATGCCGGCCGGCGACCTGCGTGATGTCAGGAGCAGCGCAAAAAGGGCAGAGATCATTATAGTAACAAAATGCAAAGCGGATCTTACCGAAGAAAGAAAAAATGAGATCATTGAAGAGCTTAAGCCTAAAGAAAATCAATCCATTTATTTCACCACTATTGAGTATGCGGCGCCTTATCACCTCTTTAATAAAACCATCAGCCATATTGGCCACGATGCAGATGTGTTGCTGGTTACAGGCATTGCCAATCCAAGACCACTAAAGAGTTTTCTTGCCAACAGAGTACATTCCTATGATATGCTCCGTTACCAGGATCACCACATATTCGACAGCGATGACCTTACCGATATCAAAAAACAATTTGAGAAAATCAGGTCATCTAATAAAATGATCCTTACAACAGAAAAGGATGGTGTACGCCTGCAAAAGTTTGAAACAGAACTGTCGGGCTATCCAATTTATGTTTTGCCCATTCAGCACAGTTTTTTATTCGGCGAAAATGAGGGGTTCAACAGGCAGGTAAAAGATTTTATCCACTCATTCGGAAAATAAATCTACAGCATCAATTGCCTGTAGATAAAAGATTGGGTATGCCAAAATTTTGTTCCCGGCTTCTGTTATGCTATGTGGCATCGTTGCATCGCACTCTTGTACTTTTAATCATACTGCAACTAATTATTTTTTTACTAACGAGTTACATTTGAATCAACCCAAAGCCAACTTCGGCCTAACGTAAAAAAAAATACAGCGCTGAACCCGAAGCATCAATAAGAAAAAACCGTCCAAACCATCATTGTCGGAACAAAAACTGATATCGCAATTAAAAGAAGGCAGCGAACCTGTCTTCAGGCAATTGGTTGCCCAATACCAGGATATGGTATTCAACACAGCGATTGGCCTGTTGCAGCAGCAAAATGATGCGGAAGATGTAACGCAAGAAGTCTTCATGCAGGTACATCGTTCCATACAGCAATTCAAAGAAGAAGCAGCTTTATCAACCTGGCTTTACCGGATCACTATCACCAAAAGCCTTGATTTTTTGCGGGCAAAAAAACGAAAGAAACGGTTCGGGTTTATCAGCAGCCTGTTTGCTAACAGTAATCAGCCATTGTACGAACCAATCGATTTTTATCATCCCGGTGTAGCGCTGGATAAAAAAGAAGATGCAGCAATTTTGTTCAAAGCAATAAGATTATTGCCCGAAAACCAGCAGACAGCTTTCGTTTTAAATAAGTTAGAAGGACTGAATTACACAGAAATTGGAGTAATACTCAGTGTATCTGAATCTGCCGTGGATTCTTTGTTGCAGCGGGCAAAGCAAAATCTCCGAAAGCAATTGGGCAAGTTCCCAACATAAACGAAGGTTTTTATCTATATCAACATCTAATCATCTTTAGTATAAACAAGCAATGCAAAACACCAGTTCAAATAACCGAAAAGATGCCATCCTGAACAGTTTGGACGGTATAAAAAAAGCAGCAGCGCCTGATTTTTTTTACACCCGATTAATTGGAAGAATGCAACAACAATTGCCTGAAAGGGAAGCCGGACGAATGTTTAAACCCGCTGTATTAATCCTTTCATTGTCTTTTTTACTGTTGCTGAATATTGTTGTGTTAACTAAAGGCCGTAACCAGTCAGATCCGGGAAAAGTACAACCCGGCAATGATGGTGCAACCATTCAGTCATTTATGAAGGACTATAATTTTACGGAACAAATGCTTTACTAATAACAGTGTTATGAAAAATAATCGCCTGCTATCTGTCCTTACCATTATTTTGCTCATTGCAAATGTGGTAACGCTCACACTGCTGTGGACAAACAATAAAAGCCAAACAATATTACCTGTTCCGGCGCCGCCAACAGGTTCTGTATTTAATTTTTTAACGAAGGAATTAAATTTAAACCAACAGCAGCAGCAGGCTTATAAACTATTACGCAACGAACACCAGGCTGGCCAAAGGTTATTGCAGGATAGTTTACGCCTTGCAAAAGATGCGCTTTTTGAGTTGTTGAAAACCCCTGTTGTAAATGAAGCCGTTATTAAACAAGCCAGCGATAAAGGAGTGGCGTTACAACAGCAACTGGAATTGTTTACGTTTAACCATTTTCAAAAAGTGAGGGCGTTGTGTACAACAGAGCAACAGCTAAAATTTGATGGATTGATCAGGCAGGTTTTGCAACAAATGAACGGAGGAAGAAGGCCTGGGCCGCCACCGGGAGCAGGGGGAGAAGATGGGACTCCACCTTTTGAGCCGGAAGGCCAACCGAAAGGTGATCGACCTAAACCACCTCGCAAGTAAGGAAAAGGGATTTAAAACAACCTTAATAATTTTAACTATATGTATCCTGATTTATTTTCCTTTCAATTGAAAACCTGGTTTACAATTTCGTTTTTATAGCTGCCATGAAATACTAAAAGTACAAGTGTGCGACGCAACGATGTCGCCATAAAAACAAATGCTGGTAACATAATAAGGATGTTTACCAGCACATAATTAATTCAAAATTAGCGGAATACTTATTTTGCTACTGCAATCTTTATTTTTTTATTCTTGATCTTTTCGTCTTTGATCAATTCCAGCAAGACGCCCACTTTTAGTTTTCTAACCGCTGCAAAAGAAGAAAAATCTTTTACCTCTATCAATCCCAAATCGTCCTGTTTTAACTGTCCGACTTTGGATAAAAAGCCGACAATATCCATTTTGTTGATCTTGTCTTTTTTACCGGCAGCAAAAAATAAGGTAGTCCATTTGGGTTTCTCAGGTAGTTCAACTCTTTCCGGTATTTCAAAGTCGATCACTTCTTCAGTTACATAAGCCGGAACTTTTTCTTCTTCATTCAGGAGCAAAACAGATTTTCCGCCCGCATCCATCCTTGCCGTACGGCCATTTCGGTGCGTGTACACATCCGGCGTGGGCGGCAAATGGTAATGAATGATGTATTTGATGTCAGGAATATCCAGGCCACGGGAAGCAAGATCGGTTGTAATCAGGATATTGGAAGTGCCATTTTTAAATTTGCACATGGCGCTTTCCCGTTCATATTGCTCCATGCCGCCATGATAAAAAACAGTAACAATACCACGTTCCTGTAACAGTTCATTTACCCGTTCAACCGAATCCCGGTGGTTACAAAAAACAATCATTGATTTATTGCCAATGTAGCAAATCAGGCGAAAAAGTGTTTCAATTTTATCCTTTTCAGGAGAAATAACTTTCATTAAAACCAACTCGTCCACAAATTCCTTTTCTACCATTGGCGTTAGAAATTCGATCTTCTCATAATCATTAAAACCAACGAAATCAGGAATGCCGGGAGCATCTGTAGCTGAGGTTAAGATTCGTTTCTTGACGGCTGGTAATGAGCTGATAATAAATTCCATTTCTTCTTTAAAGCCAAGTTCTAACGCCTTATCAAATTCATCTAAAACCAAAGTAGAAATCCCGTCAACAGAGAAATTGTTGCGCCGGATATGGTCAGCAATTCGTCCTGCAGTGCCAATGATAACAGCAGGCGACTGGAGTAAATTGTTTTCTTCAATTTCCCTTTTATGCCCGCCATAACAGCAGGTAACTTTACAACCGGTTCCCATTTTCCTGAAAACTTCATCGATCTGGATTGCCAGTTCCCGGGACGGAGCAAGGATCAATGCCTGTACCGTTTTTATGGCAGGATCAAGCCGCTCAACAATTGGAAGTAGAAAGCCCAAAGTTTTCCCAGATCCGGTGGTTGACAATAACAGCACGTTGTCATGTTCTTCATTGGCTTTGATAGATGCCAGTTGCATTTCGTTCAACGCTTCAATTTTTAAATTGGCGAGAATTTTATTTGTGGGAATATTTACCTTTTGCATTGCGCCAAAATTAACTGAATAAGCTATAAGAGAACATTTTATTCTGGCAGCAGGTCTCAATTATTTGCAAAGTGAAATTTGGAATTAGAGAATGTTTTTTCTTATAATTAATATTATGTTAAACAGGCGCTACACAGCTAAGCACCGAACCGGCTTTATATTGTAATTGTTGGTAGGTTGATTACCATTACCAGTAGTAACATAGCGGCTAACGAGTATGAATAGTTGCAACAATGCTGTTTTGGCAAAATCATCTTTTAAATTTTTTTTAGAACTACCTTCTGTTACAATTGTTTTCAGTATTGCTTCAATTTGTTGCCGTCCTACTGGTACCTGGATCACCTGGTTTGCAGCAATACCGGAGAAGAAATCAAATTGATCTAGATACCTCGGGTTGTTGATAAGTGAAAGCAGATACTCAAGTGAAATATTTACAATAAAATCATCAGGCTGTGAATCAAATTCTAGGTATGTACCTGGCCGGGTGTCATAAAATAAATTTGTCCGGCTTCCACAGGAAAGTCAATAAAATCAATAGAATGCCCACCATTCCCTTTTGTAAAATATATCAGGTGGTAAAAAGAATGTTTGTGAGGAAATGAAGGTCCTGGTGTTCTTCCAGATAATGTGCAAATTCACCTGCCATAAAATCGCTGGACGACAGCGGCGTGGCTGTTAAACTGCAGATGCTGTAAACCGGGAGAGAAGCTTTTGCCATTGATTGTAATTGTGCTGCAAATTACCAATGGCTCATCATCTTATAACGGTAGTATTGGTGGGTTTTGTGGTATTATTTACTGATTGAAGAAATTACATTCATTGTGTAATTATAAAGAGTAACTCGCTGAAAGCAAATTAAAAAGGTTGTTTTTTAATTGCCAGAATTTTGCCGTTAACATCCTGTACATACACTTTAAGGGCCATTTACCCCTGCTTTTCCGGGTTGGCCGTTGCTTCTTTTTGAATTGTCTTTTGAGTCTGCATTAAAACCGCCGGATCCGGCATCTCCACCACTTCCACCAATATTGGAGAATATAATACACTTACAGTCTGCATATTGTAAAGCCGTTGAATCAACTGTAACTTTAATGATACCACCAGTTCCTCCTTTGCCACCATTGCCTCCAATTCCTCCACTTGTAGCTGTGTGTTTTTCATCTGCCTGTAAGCCATTTTCTCCGGCTCCTCCGCTTCCTCCATCGCCACCATCAGCAATAACTTTTAATTGATTGAGTGAAGGATTAATATAAAAACTGTCGGTGCGTTTGCCGTCATTTATTTGCAGCAGCAAGATGGTAGTTAGGCCTTGTTTTGTATAAGTTGAAATATTTACAGCGAGATCTATACCATGCGAACCATCTCTCCCATCCTTTCCACTTTTTGCATGGCGGTATAGTTGAAGCAACACAAATCTATCATCGCCATCCTTTCCTTTTTGGCAGGCCTGGGCTTATAATCGGCGAGTTGAAGGCTTTGGGAAAAAGCAATGGGAAAGAAAAAAAACAAACAACAAATGAATGCGGAAATGTTTTTATTCATGTGGTAAATTTAATGATATGGAAAACAAAACAATCGATTAAAATGACGAACTTATCCAGTTCTTTGTTTTAAAGATGACTGAAATAAAAAAACTTTTACTACTTATCCGGAGATAAATAATAAAAGTCTGAGCAGGTATTTAAAAAATATTTTATTGACTATCCAAGTTTCACCGATGTCATTGTCAGCGACCCTCCTACCGCTTTAGCATTAAAAAATGAAGTAGTGTCTTTCGCTGCTTTTAATCCGAGTGTGTACATGAGTGGAAGATAATGTTCCGGCGTGGGAATAGCCAGCATGGCTTCTTTTCCCATGCTTTCGTAATTGATCAGGGGTTTAAAATCACCGGCGCTGATGAGTTGCTTAAACTGGTCGTTCATTTTTATTGCCCAGTCGTATCCATATTCAGGAGTATTGAGTTTATCCCAGGCAACCATGCGAAGGTTGTGTACCATATTGCCGCTACCGATAATGAGCACCCCTTTTTTGCGAAGTGCATAGAGTTCTTTAGCCAGTTCAAAATGATACTGCGCATTTTTTGTATAATCAATACTTAACTGCAGCACAGGAATAGTTGCCTCGGGATACATGTGACGGATCACTGTCCAGGTGCCATGATCCAATCCCCAGTCATGATCCAGTTCAACATGAGCAGAGTGCAGCAGTTCCGCCGTTTCTTTTGCCAGTATTGGATTGCCCGGCGCCTTGTATTGTACATCAAACAATGCTTGAGGAAAACCGCCAAAATCATGAATGGTCTTGGGAAAATCCATGGCCGTAATTTGTGTGCCTTTGGTAAACCAATGCGCCGAAACCACCAGCACAGCAGCCGGCACAGGAATTTCCTTTGCCATAGCTTTCCAGCGCTGACTAAAAGCGTTGTCTTCAATGCCATTCATAGGCGATCCATGCCCTATAAATAGTACCGGCATCAACTTTTCCTGTTCCGGTAAGCCACTGGTAAAATTGTTGAAAGCGGATAATGTTGTCATGCCTGCTGCTCCTGTTAAAATGGTTTGTATAAATTTTTTGCGTTGCATAATTATCATAAATCAGCAGTTGCCAGGCTATTGATCCTAAACCCGTAATTTATCTCCGGCAACTTCATCATTAATATTATTTACCTCCTGTAAATTCACCATCCGCTTTAATGCTTACTTCATCACTCAGCATGGGCGCCGGAAATTTTGAACCGAAATTAAAATCAGAACGTTTGATGGTTCCTGTCAACTGAAAACCTGCAGTAGGTGCTTTCGACATTGGATTTGTCGTTGTTCCCCTGTACCAAAGATCCATGGTAACAGGTTTGGTTACGCCATGCAAAGTAAGGTCGCCGGTCAGTTTAAATTTGTCTTTATCCACCTGTTTAATACCCGTGCTTTTAAAAGTTAAGGAAGGATATTTTTCTACTTCAAAAAAATCAGCGCTCTTTAAATGATTGTCCCGCATTTCAACTTCCGTGTTAATGGATGCTGCATCTGCAGACAGAACAAATACCGCATCGCTAAAGTCAGGCTTGGAAGTAGTAGCAATAACATCAAATTTTTTGAATAACCCGGTTACTTCAGAAATGCCTAAATGCGTAACACCGAAAGTTAATTTAGAGTGCATTGGATCGGCTTTCCAGGATTGTGCCATGCTGGCAGCGCTGATCAGTAAAGCAGCCAAAGAAAAGAATACTTTTTTCATGTTGTTTTTTTTTAAGTGGTGATTGAATTAATAAGCTACTGTAAAACGTTCACGGATATGTTTGGGATTTTCTGTTTCGTCGATAATGGCTACTGCAATGTCTTCCACAGAAATAATGCTGCGATGATTTTCATCAAACACGGGCTCTTCCAAACCGGTGCGGTATGTTCCTTTTCTTATGCCGGAAGTTCCCTGGTGCATTTCCGGGGCCGGACTTAAATAGGTCCACTCCAGGTCTGTTTCTTTTCTGATGATATCCAGGTAATCCCTGGCTGCAGAAGCGCCCGGGAAAAATGCTGGCGGAAAGCCTTCAGTATCGATCAATTGTTTTCCTGGTGCAACAAACAAACTGCCTGCACCGCCAATTACGATCAACCGTTTTACACCAGATGTTGTTGCTGCTTCCTGTATCGATTTGGCGCCGGCTATAAATTCATTGTAGATGTCAGGGTTCGTCCAGCCGGGGTTGTAGGCGCTGATGATAACATCATTTCCTTTCAACTGTTCAGATAAGATAGCGGTATTCATCACATCGCCTTGTATTACCGAAAGGTTTACATGTTTGATGGCTACTTTCGATGGGGTACGAACAATTGCTGAAACTAAATGCCCCCTGTCCAATGCTTCTTTTAAAATGGCGTTACCAACAAAACCCGTAGCGCCGATCAATGCTATTTTTTTCATGTTTTTTAAGATTGTTTTATTGTAAAAGAAAGAGTGCTTCTTTTGTCCGCCTTACTTTTGGAAAGTTCACCAACCAGTCATTGGCTGTATCCCTGTATCCCAACGGCAGCATGGTTACACTGCGCAAACCTTTTTCTTTTAGTCCCAATATTTCATCTACAGCAGCATTGTTGAAGCCTTCCATTGGGGTAGCATCTACCCTTTCTTCTGCTGCGGCGGCAATGGCGGTTCCCAGCGCAATGTAGGTTTGCCTTGCAGCCCATTCAAAATTGGTTGCCTGTGGCCGGGTTGTTAAATTGAGCAGGCTGTTTTTAAATGGCGCCAACGATTCCAGTGTAACATTCCTGGTGGCAGCCGTCAATTCAATGTACGCATCAATATGGCCGGCAGTAATGTTGTCCCAGGCGGCAAAAATCAATAAATGCGAACTGTCAACAATTTGCTGTTGGTTGTTGGCAACCGGCAATAGTTGCTTTTTTATTTCCGGGCTACTAATCAATAAAATTGTATAAGGCTGTAATCCCATTGAGGAAGGGGTTAAGCGGACGGCATCCAGAATCCTGTCTATTTTCTCCTGCGGCACGGCTTTTCCATTCATCTTTTTTGGTGCATAACGCCATTGCAATGCTGCTAATAATTCCATTTTGAGTGTAATTTAATGATGTAATATTTTCCAGCCGGCAAGCCAGTTGTAGTTGTATTTTATGCCCAGTTGGACCAGGAGTAATTGCATTTGTTCCAGTGTTCTGCTTATTGATAACCTTCCTGCTATGATGGGGTTAAAGCCTGCAATGCTTACCAATGCTGCAACCGTTTGTACGGCTTCTTCATTGTTGCCGGCAATGAAAGCGTCAGCCTGTTTGCCATCAATTACCGGAGAAACAAAATTGGCAGCAAAACTGGTATTGAATGCCTTTACGACTTTTGAGTTGGGCAGCAATAGTTGCAGCTCTTCCGCTGCGCTGGTATCCGTTGCCGTTAGCAGTGCATCAAATGTGTCATTGAAAGGACTGGCAATGCTGATCACAATTTTTTGGTTGGCCACCGTTTTCAACCTTTCAGCAATGGCTTTTTCCTGTAGGTAAGGAACCGCCAGTATAATGATATCTGCTTCCCAGCCTGCATCAACGGGGCAATTGATACCCTGCAAATCGGCAGAGGGGGATGTTTGTAAAATGCCATTGATAAGGGCGGTTACCTGCTCTTCCTCCCTGCCAAACAACAACAAGCGGTGAGTACTTTTGGCAAGGCTTTTTGCAATGGCGTTTCCCATGTTTCCCGTAGCTCCTATTATGGCAATGGTATGTTTAGCCTGCATGTGTAATTTTTCAGTTGCAAAACTACATAGTAAGACAAGCCTGCTCCATTGAGCGAAGGCAAGAAAAAGCATTGACTTAAATCAATGGATTAATTCAATAGCATGAAAGAAGGGAAACATTTTTTGTTAGTCGGCGTTACCCAAAGCAGTTTACTAAACCTACTAAACAATCTAAACCCTGAACCGCTAACCGACCAACCAGCTTACTTGTGCTGTCCTGCCAGCCGTTTTCTCACCCTGCTCAATGTTTCCGGTTTTAGACCAAGGTAAGAAGCCACCATGTGTTGTGGGACCCGTTGGGTAATGTTAGGATATAATTGAATAAAAGCAGTGTACCGTTCTTCGGGGCTATGACTAAAAGTTGCATTCAGCCTGCGTTGCATGGCCAGGTAAGCGCCGGTAATCTGCAGGCGGGTGTAGGTTTCATATTTGGGGACTCTTTTCAACAATTCTTCATTGGCAGCCCTGTCCATCAACAACAGTTCGCAATCTTCAATAGCGTCAATATTGTAAGTGGATGGTTCGCCGGTTAGGTAACTGTATAGGTCAGATACCATCCAGCCTTCTACCGCAAACTGAACTATGTGAACGCCGCCGTTATCATCAACAGAGTACTGGCGCAATGCCCCTTTTTCTACAAAAGCTGCCATTTTACAATCATCACCTTCCTGCAGCAGGTACTGGTTTTTACGCAGTTTCTTCGGCATCAGGTAACTTTTTATCAACTCTTCTTCTTCGCTGGTAAGCTTTACTTTTTCGTTGATCTTTTTAAAATACAATTCGTACATGCTGCGCTTTTTGACTGCTGTAAAAATAACCATAACAGCAGTGCTTTCCATAGCTATGGTGAAAAATGATTTACTGCTGATGGGCTGCGGGACTGAAGTGGTAGCCCCGACGAAGGAGGGCTACAAGCGAAAG
>CAXTPJ010000038.1:0-11174 GCA_964245855.1 uncultured Ferruginibacter sp.
CCATCATCAAAGCCATTTTAGAAACCGGTTACAAAGGTTACGTAGCGCAGGAATTTATGCCAACAGGTAAAACAAACGATGATAGAATTGCAGCATTGAAAGATGGCGTGCTGCGTTGTGATGTTTGACAATAAAACCGTACTAAAAATTAGAAACCATAAATAAAAAATAATAAATTTTTCATCATGCCTGACAACAATACCTACGACGCCATTGTGATTGGCTCGGGAATCAGCGGGGGATGGGCCGCAAAGGAACTTACAGAAAAAGGATTAAAAGTGTTGATGATCGAACGTGGCCGTAACATTGAACACGTGAAGGATTATGTGAATGCGCAGAAAGATGTTTGGGACTTTCCTCACCGGGATACTGCCACGCAGCAAATGAAAAAAGATTATCCTGTATTGAAAAGGGATTATCCTTTGAATGAATCCACCTTTGGCATGTGGGCCAATGAAAAAGATAGTCCGTACACAGAAATAAAAAGGATGGACTGGTATCGTGGGTATCACTTCGGGGGACGTGCTTTAATGTGGGGCCGCCAGAGCTACCGTGTAAACAAGTGGGATTTTGAAGCCAACGGAAAAGAGGGTATTGGTGTTGACTGGCCTATCCGTTATGAAGATGTTGCTCCATGGTACAGCTATGCAGAAAAATTTGCCGGGGTACAGGGAACCAAAGAAGGGCTGGATGTTTTACCCGATGGAGATTTTATGCCGGGCATGGAAATGAATGTGGTGGAGAAAGATGTAGCCGGAAAATTAAAAGATTATTACAAAGGCAAACGCCACATGTTCATCGGCCGCAGCGCTAATATTACAGAGCCGCATAACAACCGTACCAATTGCCAGTACCGCAACCGTTGCTGGCGTGGATGCCCGTTTGGCGCTTATTTCAGCACACAATCGGCCACCTATCCTGCTGCTAAAGCAACCAATAACCTTACCGTTGAGTACAATAAAATTGCAGCTAAGCTCATCTATAACAAAGACACCAAAAAAGCAACCGGTGTAGAAACGATCGATGCAGAAACCAACAAGACTTACGTTTACAATGCAAAGATCATTTTCGTTTGTGCATCAGCCTTTAACTCTGCCTGGATATTGATGAACAGTGCAACAGATATCTGGCCTGATGGATTGGGCAGCAGCAGTGGTGAACTGGGACATAACATTATGGATCATCACCTTAAAAATGGTGCAGAAGGAATTGTGGAAGGATTTGAAGATAAGTACCTCTATGGAAGAAGGCCAACGGGCATCTATATCCCAAAATTCAGGAATATTTATGATGATAAAAGAGACTACCTGCGTGGCTTTGGTTACCAGGGTGGTGCCGGCCGTGGCCGTGGAGTTGATATTGCTGAATTTACATTGGGTGCAGAATTGAAAGATGGTTTAAGCCAGCCAGGTCCCTGGAAAATGAACATCATGGGTTTTGGTGAAATACTGCCTTACCATGAAAATAAAATGACGCTGGATAAAACGAAGAAAGATAAATGGGGATTACCGGTAATTGCCTTTGATGTAGAAATGAAAGACAATGAAATGAAAATGCGTAAAGACATGGTGGATGATGCAGTAGAAATGCTGACCAACTCCGGCGTTAAAAGCGTAAAAGGGTTTGACTACGGTTATTCAGTAGGTATGGGTATTCATGAAATGGGAACGGCACGCATGGGAAGGGATCCAAAAACAAGTGTACTCAATGGTAACAACCAGGTTTGGGATGCCCTGAATGTATTTGTTACCGATGGTGCCTGCATGACCAGTGCATCTTGCGTAAACCCATCTTTGACTTACATGGCGCTAACAGCAAGGGCTGCAGACTTTGCCGTAAAAGAATTGAAAAAAGGAAACCTATAAATTATCAATGATTGTGAAAGGATTATTTAAATCACCAATCATACATCACAAATCATAAATTATTTTCAAATGGAAAGAAGAGATCTTCTAAAACAGATAGCCTTAATAACAGGTGGCCTGGTAATAGGCGGCGATTTATTTTTAACCGGGTGCAAGACCGGTCCAAAAGCTGATGCCGGTTTTTCTCCTGCAAGCGTTGCTTTGCTGGATGAAGTGGGAGAAACCATTATTCCTGCAACGGCTACGCCAGGCGCAAAAGCTGCCCAGGTAGGCGAATTCATGAAAGTGTTTGTTACAGATTGTTATACGGAGGATCAGCAGAAAGCCTTTACCAGCGGTATTGTTGAACTGGAAAAAGCCTGCGATAAAATGTACAGTAAATCTTTTATGGAATGTACGCCGGAAGAAAGAAAAGCATTTTTGATCAGCCTTGAAAAAGAAGCCAAGCCTTTCAATGAAAAGGTGAATAAAGAAAATGAAGGCAAAAAAGATGATAAAGCGCCATTGCATTACTACAGCATGATGAAGCAATTAACGCTGATGGGATTCTTTACTTCTAAAACGGGGGCTACCGAAACATTGCGCCACATACAGGTGCCTGGTAAATACGATGGTGCTTTTCCTTACAAGAAAGGAGACAAAGCATGGGCTGACGCATAAACAATTAAAAAATCATTATTATGAACAGAAGAAGCTTTTTAATTAATTCAGGTATTGTTGCTGCCGGCACAATGGTAAGCGGCGATTTATTTGCAGGGTCTTTTCAAAAAGACACCATCGGGTTGCAGTTGTATTCTTTGAGAGAGGAAGTGCACAATGGATTGGCGCAGGTATTTAAAACCATTGCTACCGCAGGTTATAACAGTGTTGAAATGTACGGCTTCAGTGCAAAAGAGTCTTTCTTTAAAACTGAACCCAAAGAAGTGGCGGCTTTACTAAAAGCGAATAACCTGATCTCACCAAGCGGCCACTATCAGTTAGACCTGTTCAGCAAAGATGGCCAGCAAACTATTGATGCAGCGCTTGCATTGGGCCATAAATACATCGTAATTCCATGGTTGCCGGAAGAACTAAGAAATTCAGCCGATGCTTATAAAACCATTGCTGAAAGGGTAAACAAAGCGGCTGAAATGTGTAAAGCTAATGGTTTGAAATTGGCGTACCACAACCATGATTTTGAATTTAAGCAATGGGATGGCGGCACAACTGGTTATGACATCTTATTAAAAGAAACGGATAAATCTTTGGTAGATTTTGAAATGGATCTTTTCTGGGTAGTAACTGCGGGTCATGATCCGATACAGTTATTCAAACAGCATCCAGGCCGTTTTACCATGTGGCATGTAAAAGACAAAAGTAAAACTGATCCAAAACAACAGACAGAAGTTGGCTCCGGATCAATTGATTTCAAAACAATTTTTGCCAATGCAAAATTATCAGGCTTAGAGTATTTTTATGTTGAACAGGAGAACCTTCCGGTTCCGTCCGATGCTAAGATCAAACAAAGCATCGATTATTTGAAGAAGAATATCCTGACAGGAAAGAAATAAATCATTAGCATTGATGTTACTAAAAAGACATGATAACAATCATGTCTTTTTTATTTGGTTCAAGTCTTGGTAATGGCTTGATAAATTTCATGCTTAAGGGAATTGTAAAGAAGAAAAATTTTAGCAAAAAGATGTGACAGTAAATCACATCTTTTTTTATTTGTACAGTTACTTTCACATTGTTATGCGATTGAAGCAAATTGTATAACAAGGCATTTTTGTACAATAAAATTTATTCATCACTACAAAAGTTTTAACGCCATGAAACAAAGTAGAGCAACAAAAACCAACAATGCTAAAGCAGCCCCGGCAATTATTGAAGAAATGGTATTGGATTATTCAATGCTGGCAACGCCACCATGCCCGGAACCAACACGCCGAATAATAGGCTGGAACTGGGAACCTTTGAACCACACCTATTCGCTTGCTAAAAAAGTAAAAGCCGCTTAGTGGTTGAACAATAAATTCGCAAGCATAAACTAAAACAGGCTGATTATTCAATCAGCCTGTTTTAAATTTTTCAGATTATCAGAAAGCAGTTTAAATTACAATTTGATTTGTACTGATCTTCAGTAATGCTATTCAACTTCATTGGCGTCGCACTCTTGTACCTCATTTCTTTATTGAGCTTTTCCTTCCTGATTCAAAATATTTAATAATTCAAGCAGCATCCTTAAATCATTCTTGTAATCAAAAAGCTCCACCAATCATAAATCATACATCACAAATCATAAATCCCATTAGACCCCCAAACTCCATCCTTCCCTGTAAGCACGTTTTACAAATTGATTGGCAGCTTCAAAATTGGTCACTTTCATATTAGCTCCATCCCACAATAATTTAATGCCCCTTCCCGGGTAATCAAATTTAGTAGCGTCTTTTTCCTGTGGCACACGGGTATCATAACTGCGGATGGCGAGGTTACCCATCAAAACTGTTTCAGTTAAAGGCCCGGCAATTTCAAATGGTGAACTGAGTGCTTTCATTTCTTTACTGTTATAGCCGGCAATACATGCTTCTACCCATTGAGCATAATGCCCGTCTGCGCCGCCTTTTACTCTCGCTACGGTCATCGGAACTTTTATTTCATCATTCTTTGATAACGGCAATAATTTAGGATCAGCACCATACGTGCTGCACATCATTTTTCCTTTAGTGCCATAAAATAGTACACCATTGCCGCCGTCACCCATCTTTTCATTCGGCCCTAATTCTTCCGGACGGTCCGGTTGTATACCGCCATCACTCCAATGTATATTGATTGGCTTATGTGTTTTCTTGTGCAAAAATTTCAGCGTTACTTTTGATGCAGCCGGCGGGCTGTCAGGAAAATATCCACGGGTAAAAATGCCCGTGTAAAAACTGCTTACACTGCAACTGGCTTCAGTTGGGTAGCCTAGATCAAGTACCCGGAAAGGTGCTTCAATTAAATGACAGCCCATGTCGCCCAAAGCGCCGGTACCATAATCCCACCAACCACGCCAGTTAAAAGGTGCAATGTTTTCAACAAACTCTTTTTGAGGAGCAGTACCCAACCACAAATCCCAGTTTAAAGTTGATGGCACTGGGGCAGTTTTTGCAGGCCATGCAATGCCCTGTGGCCATACCGGGCGGTCTGTCCAGATGTACACATCCGTTACTTCTCCAATGATACCTGCATTGTACCATTCCATCAATTGCCTTACACCATCGCCACTGGAACCCTGGTTGCCCATTTGCGTTACCACTTTATATTTCAATGCTGCTTCCGTGAGTTTGCGGGCTTCATAAATATCATGTGTCAACGGTTTTTGAACATACACATGCTTGCCTAATTGCATGGCAGCCATTGCCTGTACTGCATGGTTATGATCTGGGGTAGAAACAGATACTGCATCAAAATTTTTGTGTTCCTTTTCCAGCATTTCCCGGTAGTCGGTGTAGTATTTTGCTTTTGGAAAATTGCCTTTTGTTTTAGCGCCCTGCTTTTCATCTACATCACATAAGAATGCAATATCAGCCTTGCCACTTTTAAAGAAACTGTTGATATCGCTTTCACCTTTTCCTCCAATACCAATGCTTGCAATGGTCAATTTATCACTGGGTGCGGTAAATCCTTTACCACCCAATACATGACGGGGCAATATCATAAAACCTGCCACAGTAATCAAACTGTTCTTTAAAAAATCTCTGCGGGAATTATTATTGGGAGAAACCGGTAATGCTTTCTTTTTCATATTAATTTTTGTTTAAGCAATGATGTATTTCGTTGGCAGTAAATTACACCGTTTTTAAATAGCGCTGATGAAAAGGATCAATTTTATTATCATTCCTTATTTTAAAATTGCTGTGCTTACTTTTATAAAAAATATAAATGCCGCATGAAAAAAATTAGTTTCACTGCAACTGCCCTGCTGATGGCACAGTTGATGTTTGCCAATGTAAAACTACCCCAGCTTTTTTCGGATAATATGGTACTGCAAAGAGATAAGCCTGTTGCGATCTGGGGTTGGGCAGATGCAAAAGAAAAAGTTACGGTTCAATTCAATGGCCAAACAAAAACAATCACTGCAGGCAAAGATGGCAAATGGAAAATTGTGCTTGATCCTATTGCAGCGGGCGGGCCTTATGAGTTAACTGTAAAAGGCAAGAACAGCATCCAGTTGAAAAATATTTTAATGGGAGATGTATGGGTTTGTTCCGGCCAATCAAATATGGAATGGAATGTAAAAGGCGTTACCAATGCAATAAAAGAAATTGCCGATGCAAACTACCCGATGATCCGCCATTTCCTGGTACCTAAAACAATTGCAGCACAACCAAAAGATAATGTAACCGGTGGCGAATGGAATATCTGCAGCCCGGCTACTGCAGGAGATTTTACAGCAGTGGGTTATTTTTTTGCAAGAGAGATTTTCAACAAAACCCATGTGCCGATCGGCCTCATCAATTCATCGTGGGGCGGTACCATGGTTGAAACCTGGACAAGCAGGGGAGCTTTTGAAAAAGACCCGGAATTTAAAACGATGATAGCAGCAATGCCGGATGTAGATTTGGATGGCATTGCTAAAAAAAAGCAGGAAGAATTTAAAATAAGGATTGAAAAAATACAGGGCAATATACCACAAACGGAAGCTACCATTGCCACCTGGAAAACTCTTTCATTCGATGACGGTAAATGGCCAGTAATGCAGGCGCCCATGCTGTGGGAAGGGCAGGCGTTGGGAGATTTTGATGGTGCAGTTTGGTACAGGAAAACCATTACAATAAGCAATACTGATGCAGGCAAAGAAGCTGTACTTGAACTGGCAATGATTGATGATAACGATGAAGCGTATGTGAACGGTACAAAAGTTGGCAGCACCAATTTGTTTAATGCTAAAAGAAAGTACACCATACCGGCAGGCATTTTAAAACCCGGCAATAATGTAATCTCAGTAAGGGTATTTGATACTGGCGGCGGCGGCGGTATTTGGGGCGATGCTGCTGATTTAAAAGTCAGCATTGGCAGTAACATTATTTCCATGGCCGGCGATTGGAAATACAAGGCAGAAATTGCTACTTCTACTGTTGCTGCAGTTGGGCCAAATAGTTACCCAACCTTATTATCGAACGGTATGATTGAGCCATTGATACCTTTTACCATCAAAGGCGCTATTTGGTACCAGGGCGAATCGAATGAGCACCGGGCAATGCAATACCGCAAAGCATTTCCACTGATGATCACCGACTGGCGCAAACGCTGGGGTTTGGGTGATTTTCCATTTTATTTTGTGCAACTTGCCAGTTATGATGCCAGCAATGGCAACAGCGAAAAGGGAAGCGAATGGGCGGAGTTAAGGGAATCTCAAACCATGACGTTGAGTTTGCCCAACACCGGTATGTCTATCACAACAGATATTGGTGAAGCAAAAGATATTCATCCTAAAAATAAGCAGGATGTTGGTAAGCGCTTAGCCGCTATCGCTTTGAATAAAGACTATGCCCAGCCAGGTGAGTATGCCGGGCCAATGTATCAATCAATGAAAGTAGAAGGCGATAAAATTGTGCTCACTTTTACTCATGCAGATGGATTAACGGTGAAGAATAAATATGGTTATGTGCAGGGATTTGAAATTGCCGGCGCCGACAAAAAATTCCAGTATGCTAAAGCAACTGTATCAGGCAACCAGGTTGTTGTTTATAAAGAAGGATTGATGAATCCGGTGGCGGTAAGATTTGGCTGGGCCGATAATACAGACGACAATAATTTATACAACAAAGATGGTTTTCCGGCAGTGCCGTTTCGTACAGATAGCTGGGAAGGAAGAACGGATAATGTAAAATACCAGGTGGGTATGTAAGATGATACTTTAAAAAAGCAGCTATGGAAAAACAATAGTACAAGTGAGTGACACAAGGATGCTGATAAGAATTCCTGATGTTTTGTCCCAAAAAATAATTAAAAAATCCATTTGTATTTATGCAACTGGATTTTTTAGTTATGACACAAGTTTATTTTTTAAACACTTCTTTAATAATTGCAGCTAACCTTAATCCTGCGTACAGCAGTTGCGTTTTAATTATTTGCGCATTGCTGTCGATGTAATTTTTATCAAGGAAATTATCTTTAAAACTATACACCGTATCAAGGTAAGACCTTGACTGGTACATCCATTTCAATTCATCAATTTTATTGGTACTGGCAATCTTGGCGCTATCCCATGTTTTGTACAATTCCAGGCAGGAATCTATATTGATGTTTTTGTATTCCAGTATCTGCGTATCCCAAACACTGTGCAGGTTGCCGGAAACAAACGGTGAGGTTACTTCAATGGTATTACCACCTTTATCTACACTGTAACCGGTATGCAAAGGTTGGTGAAGATCGCCTACCAAATGAAAGATCAACAGCAAATCTCTCTTGATGTCTTTATTTTTTAAATTTTTATACTGGCGCAATTCTGAAATGGCAGAATGCAAAACAGTTAGGATATTTCTTTCGCTCGATGGAGTGTAAGTGAGGCCTTTGTCCATATCAAGGTAATGCCAGGTCCTCATGTAGTTGTAATAAGAGTTGCTACGGCTGTCATCCATCCAGTTGGCAGCTTCTTCAAAACTCATATTACCAAGATAATCCATTACCAGTTTGCGGGTAGAATCATCCAGGAAATGGTAGGCAATGGAACCAACCAGTTCGTGGCCTGTCTTACCCCAGGCCAACAATTTTTCAGATTGGGTAAAAAAGAAAAGGGCCAGTACAAAAGGAATGATCTTTTTTTTCATGTGTATTTTTTTCTGATGTCCAAACAGCGAATTAGTACATTATCCGGTCATTGTATATGTTAAATCCGGATGTGTTTTTTTCGGATGGCAATCGTTTTAAATAAGCATTTTTGATAATGAAAGTCGAAGATAATTACAAATTTTGTAAGAATTTTGGGTTAAATTGCAATATTGTCACTTTTTGTGTATTTTTTTAGAACTATTGTTAATTTATCATTACTTATCCCAACCGGGCAATTCTACAAGATTAAAACTATAAATTTGCTCTCTTTTTAACAAAACTGATTATGCTTAAAAACAAATTAAACCTCATTGCTATCATGCTCTTGATTGGTTGTAGCCAGGCTGCATTTGCCCAGGTTAAACCGAAAGATACCAGCATTTTAACAACTACAAGAACAGATACCACTTTGCTGGACGAGGCTAAAGATAACTTACTGGATAATATTCCTGTAGTTTCTTTAGATGAAAATGATGGCCAGGATGGTAGCGCCCAAAACATTTCCGGACAGGCAAACGCAGGCAGGGACCCATTTCACAATGCTGCTGCATTTAACTTTTTTGTAGTGAGGTTCCGCCTGAGAGGGTATGATGCCGATCAGTTCAATACTTTTATGAATGGTGTAAGCATGGAAAACCTGGATAACGGTTTTACACCTTACGGCCTTTGGGGTGGTTTAAACGATGTACTGCGTAACAGGCAGAACGTGTATGGCCTTACTGCAAATAAATCAGCTTACGGAAGCATTGGTGGTACCAATGTAATTGATACCAGGGCATTCAAGCAGCGTAAACAAACCAATATTACTTACTCCCTTTCCAACAGGACCTTTGTTCACAAATTTGCGGTAACGCATTCAACCGGTTTCAATAAAAAAGGTTGGGCTTTCAGTCTTTCCGGCTCACGCCGTTGGGCAGATGAAGGTTTTACCGATGGTACTTACTATGATGGCTGGTCTTTTTATGCAGGCGTTGATAAAAAGATCAACGAACGCCATACTTTATCATTCGTAGCTTTTGCCACGCCAACGGAGAATGGCCGCCAGGGCGCTGCGGTGGATGAAATGAGGGAAATTACCGGTAATAATTTATATAACCCTTACTGGGGTTATCAAAATGGCAAAAAAAGAAACGCCAGTGTGGCGAAATCTTTTCAACCATTTGGTATCCTTACCCATGAATGGAAAATATCTAACAAAACAAACCTGTTGACTGCTGCTTCTTACACATTAGGTAAACGAAGCGTATCTGGTTTAGACTGGTACAATGCACCAGACCCACGCCCTGATTACTACCGTTACCTGCCAAGCTATTACGCAGAAACAAATCCTGCGCAGGCCAGCCAGGTTTATTTGGCATTTTTGCAAAATCCAAACCAGCGCCAGATCAACTGGGGTGCTTTATACAATGCCAACTATATTAACAGGGCAACCATCAACAATGCCAACGGTGTAGCGGGTAATACCGTTACCGGTAACAGGTCGGTATATATTGTTGAAGACAGGGTAACCAACACCAACCGTTTCAATTTCAACACCACTTATAATACTTCTGTTGACAAGCATGTTGACATTAGCGCCGGTTTTAATTTCGTAAAACAAAAGAACAACTACTATAAAGAAGTAAACGACCTGTTGGGCGGTACTTTTTATGTAGATGTTAACCAGTTTGCTGAAAGGGATTTTGGTACCAACGCAGTAGCCTTACAGAATGACATCAACCGTCCTAACAGGATTTTAAGGCAGGGTGATAAATTCGGATATGATTATGATATCAATATCCAGAAAGCAGCAGCCTGGGTTCAGACAGTGGTTAAATTCCACAGTGTTGATTTCTTTTTGGCCGGCGAACAATCTTATACCCGTTTCTGGAGAGTGGGTAATGTAAGAAATGGCCTTTTCCCTAACAATTCTTACGGAAAATCTGCCGACCATGATTTTTATAATTATTCATTCAAAGGGGGTTTAACTTACAAGATCAATACCGGCAACTATATTTTTGCCAATGGTTCTTACGAAACAAGGGCGCCTTTCTTTGAAAATGCTTACCTGGCCCCAAGAACAAGGGATTTTGTACAGGATAACCTGAGGTCTGAAAAAATTTCAACAGTTGAAGGAGGTTATGTATTGATTGCCCCAACAGTTAAATTCAGGGCTACCGGTTATTATACCATTTTTAAAGACCAATTGAACGTACTTACTTTCTATAATGATGATGTAAGAAACTTTGTAAATTATGCTTTAAGCAATATCGGCAAGAAGCATTATGGTGTTGAATTGGGTGCAGAAGTAATTATGTACAAAGGGCTTACATTGAATGCTGCTGCTGCTGTTGGCCGTTACAGGTACAATACAAGACAAAATGCGGTAGTAACAGTTGATAACACTGCTGAGATCGTTTCAAGAGATATTGTTTACTCAAATAATTTCAACGTACCAACCCCACAGGAAGCTTATACGTTAGGTTTAAATTACAGGTCGCCTAAATTTTGGTATGTAAACGTAAATGCGAACTT
>CAXTPJ010000039.1:0-11072 GCA_964245855.1 uncultured Ferruginibacter sp.
CGAAAGCCCAATGCAGCAACATCTTTCCTGTTTTGCAATGCCTCTGTTTCGTATGCTTCTAAAGTTTTTACACCGGTTGGCAAAGCAAGCCCGCTTCTGTCCGGTATCAAAATAGTTTGTTCCGGTAATCCCATCATCAGGTTCATGTTTATATAGGCGATTTTATAGTTACTCTCTGCATCCAGTAAAGTCAGTTCCCGGTTGGATGAAAGTAATTCAGCTTTCATCAGGTCGTTCCTTGCAAGCAAACCATTCTTTTCAAGGTTGCTTAATTCGGTAATCCTTTCCTGCGCCTGTTTCAGGTTTTCTTTTACCAGTTCAATTGCCTGGTGTGCTTTGTATAAATTAATGCAGGCATTTACTACATTCAGTACCACCAGTTCCCGGTCGTTGTCGGCGTCCAGCTTGATGGCTTGTTCCAGGTATTTAGCAGACTCAATACCATACCGAATTCTGCCGCCAGCATATAAGGGAACAGAAACATTGGCGATGCCATACATGGCCTGGTTAACACTCGGCGTACTGCCACCACCGCCGGTATCAGAACCGCTTTTTAAATTGATGTTTGGCTGCACCGGCAGGTACAGGTACGAACCACTGATGCTTGCTTCCGGTAACTTCTTTTCGTACGCCTCTTTAATGGCGTTAGCGGCCTCCTCAATTTTTGTTTTGTTGGCTTTCAGCGTTTTGCTGTAAGCTAGTGTAAGGTCAATGGCCTCCTGCAGGATGATGGTCCTGCTTTCCTGTGCCTGCATTGTTTGTAAGCCAAACAAAAAGGCGGTGATCATTAATAACAGTTTATGCTTCATTAGTTAAGATTGCTTTGAACAATGTTTTGATATGTATCGTAAGTTTTTTTTTCAGTTGTAATTCGTATTCCTCATCTGTTAAGTGTTGGCTGTTCGTGAATTCTTTATAATGTTCTTTACTGATGATCGATTGCCAAACAGTTCCAACCATGGTATTCAGCATCAGCACAACATCTACCTTCTTTTTAAACACACCTTTTTTCTGGCCTTCTTTTATCAGCTCTAGTATCAGTTCTGCATTGCGCACTTTTAATTCTTTTACTTTCTGCATGATGGCGCTGTTGGTATTGCTCACCTGTTCGCAGATCATAATGCGGTAAAACTGCTGGCTCTGCATTACCCTTTCAATGTGTTCGTCTATCAGGATATTTATTTTTTGAATAGGACTGATATGGTCCATTTTCAACAACTCTTCTACCCTCACTCTTACCTTACCGATCTTCACTTCAAAAATGGCTTCCAGTAATTTTTCTTTCGATCCAAAATAATAGGAGATCATTGCTACATTCACACCGGCAGCTTCCGCAATATCCCTCACCGAAGCGCCATCAAATCCTTTTAGCGAAAACAGTTGCTGGGCCGATTCTATTATTTGTAACTGTTTGTCATTAAAGTTTGTCATAGCTATTTGCATTGAAGGCACAAAACTAAACGTTTGTTTAAAATTAATCAAACATTTGTTTAATTTTTTTTGTTGCGCCCTTGTTAACGGCTTGATTCTTTTAGTTAGATTTGGTGAAATTTTATTGCTATGACATTTGAAAACAAGACGGTTATCATTACCGGGGCTTCCCGTGGAATTGGTAAAGCCATCGGCCTTAAATTGGCAGCAGCAGGCGCCAATATTGTGATCGCTTCTAAAAGTGTTGAGGAAAATCCAAAATTGGGGGGTACCATTTATTCTGCCGCTGAAGCGATGGAAGCAGCAGGGGGCAAAGCGCTCGCCATACAATGCGACATCCGTTTTGAAGAGCAGGTAGAAAATGTTGTGAACCAGGCCGTAGCCACTTTTGGCGGAATAGATATCCTGATCAATAATGCTTCTGCCATTAGTCTAACACCAACAGAACAAACAGCCCCCAAACGTTTTGATTTGATGTATGATATCAATGTAAGGGGAACTTTTATGATGAGCAGGGCTTGCATTCCCCATTTAAAGAAAGGTACAAATGCACACATTTTAAATTTATCACCACCCATCAATATGGATCTGAAATGGTTTAAGAACCATTTGGCCTATACCATCAGCAAATCCAATATGAGTATGATAGCTTTGGGGTTATCTGCTGAATTGAAGAAATTTAGTATCGCTGCCAATACTTTGTGGCCTAAAACAACTATTGCCACAGCGGCAGTAAAAAACTTGCTTGGCGGAGAAGCCTTGATGAACATGAGCCGGACCACAGATATTATAGCTGATGCGGCTCAAATAATTTTGTCAAAAGCATCTGCTATTTGTACCGGTAACACTTTTATAGATGAGGAAGTGCTTGCAAAAGAAGGTATTACAGATTTGAGTAAATATGCTGTAATGCCGGGTGCGCAATTGTACAACGATCTTTTTGTTTAACTACAAGTGTTAAGGAAAAATTAATTCATTTTTTCTTTTGACAGGCGGTAACATTTTTAGCCATTCCACGTATAGTTTCGTAGCCGGAAAATTTTAACTTGATTTTTTCCACCGCAATCAAACTGTATAGCCATGAATTTTATAAAACTACAGGCAACAGGTTTTTTCCTGTTGATCTGCATTGCATCATTTTGCCAGGCCGGTAAAAAAACGCTTGCCATCAAAAAGATTACTACCATTGTTAAGATCGATGGAGTATTGGATGAAGATGCCTGGAAAAATACACCTGTTGCTGATAAGTTTATTGCCCTTCGTCCCGTGCCTTTTTTAGCAGAAAATCCTGATAATGCTACACAGATTTATTTCCTGTATGATAATGAGGGTATTTATGTTGGAGGCTATTGTCATGAAAAAACTAAAGACAGCATATCCCATGAACTGGTTGGCCGTGATGGTTTTGGCAACAACGATTTTTTAGGGGTGATCTTCGATACTTATTACGACAAGTTAAATGGCTTTGAATATTTTGTAACGCCACTAGGCGAACAGTTTGATGCAAGGCAGGCGCCTAACCCGAATGGCGACAGCGAAGATTTCGGCTGGAATGCAGTGTGGCAAAGTGCTTCTAAAATAAATGCTGATGGATGGAGTTTTGAAATGTTCATTCCCTATTCTGCTATCCGTTTTGGAAAAGATAAAGTGCAGGATTGGGGATTGAATATTGTTCGCCGCAGGCAAAAAAGCGGGGAGCAGTTATTTTGGCAAAGTATTGATCCAAATACCAATGGTTTTCTTACCCAGGAAGGCCTGATGACTGGTTTAGAAAATATTAAACCTCCTTTACGTTTACAGTTCTCCCCATATTTTTCTACTTATCAAAACCATGATGACAACGTTGCTGCAGGCTTTGATAAAAATAAAACAACTTTCAATGGCGGCATGGATATCAAATATGGCCTTAGTCCAGCCTTTACGTTAGACATGACGCTAATACCCGATTTTGGACAGGTGCAGGCAGATAACCGCATCCTTAATTTATCTCCTTTTGAAGTTAAGTTCAATGATAACCGGTCGTTTTTTACCGAAGGTGCAGAGTTGTTCAATAAGGGAAACTTGTTTTATAGCCGCCGCATACCAACGGGATTATATAATGCTACCAAGATCAGCGGCCGCACCCAAAAAGGCCTTGGTATTGGCTTTTTGAATGCGGTTGCCAAACCGGAGTTTGTGATTGTAAACAACACGCAAACGGGTAAAGAAGAAAAAATTGAAACAGCGCCGCTTACCAATTACAATGTGGTAGTGTTAAACCAAACATTAAAAAACAATAGCAGTATTTCGCTGGTAAATACCAATGTATGGCGAAGTGGAAAGGCGTATGATGCCAATGTAACCGCCGCTTTATTTGACCTGTATGATAAAAAGAACAAATGGAATATAGGCGGTAATGCAAGCATGAGCAGTTTGTTAGGGAAAGATAATACAACGACTAATGGCTACGCCCACTCGATTTATTTTGCCAAAGTAAGTGGCCGTTTTACTTTTAATGTATGGCAGGATTTGACCAATGCCAAGTATGATAAAAGCGACCTTGGATATTTTACCAATAATAATACCATGGACCAGGGCGGATGGCTTGGCTACAACTGGACCAAGCCAACCAGTTGGTACAATACATTGAATGTAAACACCAATTTTTATTACAGCAGATTAGTGTCAGCGATTGATGTGCTGAAACGAAAAGAAATGATGTACCAGAATGCCGGTATCAATTTCAATTTTAATGTGCAGTTAAAAAACCTTTGGGCTGCAAGCATTAATGTAAACGGCGGCCCCAACGGCAATGATTTTTATGAACCACGATCTTATGGCCGTGTATTTAAAAACAAATCCCGTTATAATTTTAATGGTTACTGGGAAAGCAACAGCGCTAAAAAAGTATCCTGGGGCGGAAACGTTTCTTTAGGTGGCGGCCCGTTGTTTAACCGCAGAAGATACGATGGTGGCTTGTTTTGGAAGATAAGGTTCAGCAGTAAATTTTCTTTTGATCACTCTTTATCCCTTGAGAACAGTTACAACCAACCCGGTTGGGCATGGGCTGATCCGAATGCAATGGCCGGACAACCGGATACCATTTATTTTTCAAGAAGAACCTTGCATACGGTAGAAAACATTGTGAACTTTAAATACAATTTCACTAACCGTATGGGATTGAGTTTAAGGATTAGGCATTACTGGAGCAAGGTAGATCCCAAACAATTTTACGTACTTGATCAATATGGCGACCTGCAAACTCCGGCGTTGAATACGGTGATTAAAAATGTAAAGCAGAATTACAATTATGTTAGCCTTGATATGGTGTACACCTGGCAATTTGCCCAGGGCAGTTTTATCAACATTGTATGGAAAGATATTAACGAAAACTTCAACCGTAATTTTGAGAATAACTACTTCAATAATTTTGGTAAAACGGTGGAAAGAAATGGTTACAATAATCTAACCCAGTTCAACGGTTTTTCTTTCAAGATCATTTACTTTTTAGATTACCTCACCATGCAAAATAAGGTGAAGCACAAAGTGAGCGGTTAGCAAATCAATAACTCATTAGTTTTTCAACGTATTGACCGAGGCGGCTATAAGCCATAAAGTTTTTCTCCAGTTCTATATTGAATGGGATTGGTGTGTCTAAACTGGCGCAGCGCATTACGGGAGCATCTAAATTTTCGAAACAATTTTCCGCAATCCAGGCAGCTATTTCTCCACCGATGCCACCGGTTAAAGAATCTTCGTGCAACAACAAAACTTTGCCTGTTGCTTTTACCGCAGTTTTAATGGCATCGTAATCCAGCGGCAACAGTGTTCTTAAATCAAGAATATAGATAGAAGTATCCGGATTGTTCTTTGCATAATCCAATGCCCAATGCACACCGGCTCCGTAAGTTATAATGGTGATGTCATCTCCAGGTTGTACCAATCTTGCTTTGCCAATTTCCACTTCATAATATTCATCCGGCACCGGTCCGCTGATACTTCTGTACAAAGCCTTGTGTTCAAAATACAGCACCGGGTTAGGATCATTAATAGCAGCGATCAACAAACCTTTGGCATCTGCCGGTGTTGAAGGATAAACAATTTTTAACCCCGGTGTATGCACAAACCAGGCTTCGTTACTCTGGCTATGAAAAGGCCCAGCACCCACGCCGCCACCGGTTGGCATGCGGATCACTACATCGGCGTTTTGCCCCCAACGATAATAAATTTTCGCCAGGTTATTAATGATCTGGTTAAACCCAACGGTTGCAAAATCTGCAAACTGCATTTCCATCATGGCTTTGTATCCCTGCAACGATAAGCCCAGCGCTGCACCAACAACAGCACTTTCGCAAATGGGTGTATTGCGTACCCTCGCTTTACCAAACTCCTCCACAAAACCTTCTGTAATTTTAAAAGCGCCACCATACTCCGCAATATCCTGTCCCATCAAAACAAGGTTGGAATGCTGTTGCATAGATTGTTGCAACCCATCTTTTATGCCATCAATAAAACGCTTCTCAGCGCCATGTTTTTCAGTTGTCAGTTGTCTGTTGTCAGTTGTCCTTGCAGCATACACATCATTTATTTCTTGAGCCGTATCTGGTACTATCGGTGCAGATAAATAACCGGTTTTTAATTCTGCTTCAATATATCCTTTCCATTCATCCCGGATAATGATTACCTGTTGTTCTGTCAACACATTTCGTTGCAAGAGGTACTGTTCATAATTTTTGATCGGGTCTTTCTTCTCCCATAATTCAAACAAAGCCGGCGGCACATATTTTACACCACTGGCTTCCTCATGTCCTCTCATGCGAAAGGTCATGCACTCGATCAAATAGGGTTTTTGATTTTCGATACAGTAATTGCGGACTCCCTTAATGGTATCATACACTTCCAAAATATTATTCCCATCAATCTGCACGCCCTGCATACCATAACCTCTTGCTTTTTCCACCAAACTAAAACAGCGGTATTGTTCATTCACCGGTGTACTTAGCCCGTATCCATTATTTTCTATTAAAAAAATAACCGGTAAATCCCATACAGCAGCAACGTTCAACGCTTCATGAAAATCTCCTTCACTGGTACCGCCATCACCTGTAAAGGCAAGTGAAACTTTATTTTCTTTACTGAGTTTATGAGCCAGCGCTACGCCATCAGCAATGGCCAGTTGCGGGCCTAAGTGACTGATCATTCCGCACACATGATGCTCTTTGCTGCCAAAATGAAAACTTCTTTCCCTGCCTTTGCTGTAGCCATCTTTATTGCCCTGCCATTGTTTAAATAATTTATGCAGCGGCATATTCCGGGAGGTAAAAACACCCAGGTTACGGTGCAAAGGCATGATCCATTCGTCTGCTTCCAATGCCATGGTGGCCCCAACAGCAATGGCTTCCTGGCCAATGCCGCTAAACCATTTGGAGATCTTTCCCTGCCGCAGCAGCACCAGCATTTTTTCTTCGATCATGCGGGGCAGCAGTAAGGTTTTATAAATATGAATGAGCTGTTCGTTGGAGAGGTTATTTCTATGGAACTGCATGATCGTTGGTGGTTAAATGTTGAGGGCGTGAAGTTATTCAATTCACCAGGAATAACGTTAAGCGGATGCAGAAATTAATCGTTAACTGCATGAGGCAAATCCTGTTAAATTAATTTTAAAACAAGTGCAACAGGCTTGTGTAAAAGAATAACAGTTTTGCATCCTGTGCAAAATTTTTTAACCATGACTATTTTAACCAAAGCTGCTGCAGGCATTTTTCTTGCCGGTGGCATAATCGCCGCAAATGTTCCTCAACAGCAAACTGAAAAAGAAACTCCTTCTAATTCTGCCGTTAGCAAAACAAATGATCAGCCTAAAATTCAGGTAGCTATATTGCTGGATGTAAGTGGCAGTATGGATGGCCTTATTGACCAGGCTAAAGCCCAACTTTGGAATATGGTGAGTGTAATGGGCAAAGCAAAATGCAATGAAGCAGTGCCACAGATCGAAATAGCCTTATATGAATATGGAAGAGATAACAATAATATAAAACAGGGCTTTGTTAAACAACTCAGTCCGTTTACAACCGATCTTGACCAACTCTCTCAAAAATTATTTTCCCTTCAAACCAATGGTGGCGAAGAATACTGCGGGCATGTGATTTACAGTTCGATTAATGAATTGAATTGGGATACTGCAACCTCCCATTATAAAGTTGTTTTTATTGCCGGGAACGAAGATTTTTTACAGGGCGATATCAGCTTTACCAAAGCCTGCACAGCAGCTAAACAAAAAGGTGTGATCGTTAATACCATTTATTGTGGCGACAGGATGAATGGCGTAAAGGAACATTGGAACCTGGGCGGGGAGTGCGGTAATGGTAGTTATACCAATATTAATAAAGATGCTAAACTGGATGATGTTGAAACGCCTTACGACAGCCTGTTGTTTTCACTAAACGATAAACTGAATGGTACTTACATAGGATATGGCTATAACAACATTGCCGGGTCGGTGGCACAGGTGCACACAGATAAACTGAATATACAGTTCAACAGATCTGCAGCTATAAAACGTATTGCTGTAAAAGGAAAAAAAGAATTATACAAGAATGGGAGCTGGGATTTGATTGATGCAGGTGCCGAAGGATTGATGGCGAAGGTTGATGTGAAAACACTTCCCGACAGCCTGCAGAAAAAAACGAAGGAAGAGTTGGAGGTAGTTGTAAAAGCAAAAAGTATTGAACGCAATAATGTTCAAAAAGAAATAGCAGAAGCCAGTACAAAAAGAGATGCTTACATCAAAGCAGCTAAGTCAAAAGAAAATAATCAATCAACCGCAACGCTGGAAACTGAAATTGAAAAGATCATTAAACAACAGGCAAGCAGGTTCAATATGCAAATTCGATAGCGCTGTGAAACTTATTTTTCCTGTTCTTTAAATGCTTTCTTGTGAACAAATGAATTAAAAAAGGAAAGCAGAATACTAAACAGCATCGCATGCCAAAAGCTGGCTACTTCAAAGCCATGCACAAAGTGTGCATCTATTAATATGATACAGGCATTGATAACGAAAAGAAAAAGCCCGAGGGTAAAGATTGTTGCAGGCAAGGTCAACAATATCAGCAATGGTTTTATGAATGCATCCAGTAATGCCAGTACAAAGGCAACTGCCAAAGCGGTGTAAATATTGTTGTTTTTGATTACAATGCCGGGTAATATATATGCCAGTATAAAAACGTTTACTGTAGTAATCAATATTTTTAATAAAAAATTCATTCCTGTTGTTGGGTTGCTATGTTGCAATAAAGGTCAACGTTATTTTTTTAAATAACAACCAATTCATAAAAATTTTCAGGCTTGAAATATTGTTGCGCCAGCACCTGTAACTCTTCTGCCGGAATGGTTTTGATTGTTTCGATGGAATGATAAAAATATTTTTCATCCAGGCCATTCAGGATAATATTTTTCCATCTCCCGATGATTTGGAAAGGACCGTCCAGGTCGCCCAAAATTATACCGATGAGGTAATTGCGAACGAGCAATAATTCTTCTTCATCGATCAACTCTTCTGTAAGCAATTTCATTTCCTTGTATATCTCTTCAATTGCCGCTTCGCTTACATCTTTACCGGCTTCTGTACTGATGAGCAAAGCGGTATCCTGCAAATGATTTTGAACGTAGCTATGTATGCCATAAGTATAACCTTTTTCTTCCCTGATATTACTCATCAGCCTCGATCCAAAGTAGCCGCCGAATACCGTATTCAGCACCATCATTTTTGTAAAGTCGGGATGCTTGCGGTTGGGGAAAGGTGTTGCCAAACGTATAGCGCCCTGCACACCTGCTGCATCATTTTGTATGCGGTATTTTTTTTCTGTTGCAGGAAGGATGATGCTTTTTGGAAGGGCTGTATTTTTTGCTGTAATGCTTAACCCACCAAACTGTGTATTCAATTGTTCAAACAAATTCTCCGGTAATTTTCCTGCAACAAAAATCACACATTCCCCGTTGACATAGTATTGCTGAAAATGTGCCTTCAGTTGTTCCGTTGTTAAAGCATCATAATCTGCAGCAGTAATGTATTTTCCATAAGGATGATTTTCGCCATACAGGTAAGAGTCGATCAAACGGTTGGCAACAAAATCGCACTTCTGTAAACTCACAGATAATTTTTGTTTGCTGTTCTGTTTATAGGTATCCAGTTCTTCCTGCTTAAAGGTACTGTCGGTGATCATTTCTTTTATCACAGGCAATAACTCCGGTAAATATTTGTTGAGTGTATGCAATGATATTACAGCCGTTTCATTATGACAACTCCTGCTGCAAAAAGCGCCGAAGTATTCAAAGCTTTCATTTATTTCAAATGCCGATTTAGTGCTGGTGCCGTTCTTTAATAAATGACTGGTAGCAGCGGCCACTGCATTGCCAGATTCATAACTGTTGCCAGCATAAAATACCATTTCCAGTTGCAATACTTCCTGCGATCCTGCATCAATGGCATATACATTTACACCATTGTCGAGGGTATATTGTTGGTAAGGCTTTAATTGTAAATTAAATTCTATGGCGTCTTTTATAAAAGGGGCTTCCGTTCTGTTGAGCATTTATTTTGTTTGTAGTAATTTTTGTTGACGAATGAAAAATTGATCCATTCAAAATTTAGTTGGCATAGTAATACAAGGTGCTGCAATTGTTTTCATCAAAGATGCGTTTGCTTTCTTCTTTGATTTCATCAGCCGTTACCTGCTGGTATAAGCCCAGTTCTTTGTTGATAAGGTCTGCATCGCCGAGTAATTCATACATGGCCAAATTGGTTGCCCTGCTCATCACACTCATGTCTTCAAAAGCCAGCATGCTTTCTGTTTTGTTCTTCACTTTCTGTAACTCATTTTCACTGATGCCATCCTGCTGCAGTTTTTGTATTTCTTCCAGCACAGCAGCTTCTGCATCTTTCATACTTACACCTTTCACCAGCTTGCCTTCAATGGCCATCAAGCCGGCATCGGTACTGCCTGTATGGTGACAATCAATATTGCTGAACAGTTTTTTTTCTTTCACTAAAGCCTGGAACAAACGGGACGAACCGCCGCCGCTCAAAATTTCTGATATCAGTTCTGAAGCATAATATCTTTTATCAAGCCTTGGCGCCATGTGCCAGCATTTGTACAAAGCATCCAATGGAACATTGGCCTTAATTTCCATGCTGCGGGGTGCTGTTTGTTTAGGCTCCTGTGCTATATGGCGATCATATTTATTTCCGGGCGGAATTGGGCCAAACCATTTTTCAGCAAGCTCTTTTACTGCATCGGTCCCAATGTTTCCGGCCACTACCAAAATGGCATTTACCGGCGTGTAATGTTTAAAGAAAAAATCCTTTACATCCTGCAAGGTGGCATCTTCCACATGTTTCAGTTCTTTACCAATGGTCATCCACCGGTAAGGATGTGTCGTATAAGCCAATTCCCTGATCTTGTGCCAGGTATCACCGTAAGGTTTATTGATGTAATGTTCTTTGAATTCTTCGCACACTACTTTGCGCTGTACATCCAAACTTTTTTCGTCAAAGGCAAGGCTTAACATACGATCACTTTCCAGCCAAAAAGCAGTTTCAATATTTTCTACCGGCAACTGGCAGTAATAGTTGGTAAGATCGTTGGTGGTAAAGGCATTGTTTT
>CAXTPJ010000040.1:0-11043 GCA_964245855.1 uncultured Ferruginibacter sp.
AGATGGCCATGGCTCATTTGGTTTACCCCGGGGCAGTGCATACCAGGCTTCATCATTCGTTGGGTGCTTATCATTTAATGTGCAATGCATTGAGTGAGTTAAAAGGTAAAGGAGTTGAGATTACAAAGGAAGAAGAACAGGGCGCCAAAATCGCTATCCTGCTGCACGATATTGGCCATGGCCCTTTCAGTCATGCCCTCGAAAATGTATTGATCGAAGGCATGCACCACGAAACCATTTCGCTGCTGCTGATGGAAGATTTGAACAATCATTTCAACGGTCAACTGCAAACCGCCATCGATATTTTTACCGGAAAACATCCCAGGCATTTTCTGCACCAGCTTATCAGCGGGCAACTGGATGTTGACCGGATGGATTATTTATCAAGAGATAGTTTCTTTTCCGGCGTAAGTGAAGGCGTAATCGGCTACGACCGTATCATAAAAATGCTGGTAGTGTATAACGGCGAGTTGATGGTGGAAGAAAAAGCCATTTATTCGATTGAAAAATTTATTGTGGCCCGCAGGCTGATGTACTGGCAGGTGTACCTGCATAAAACGGTGTTGTGTGCCGAGCAAATGCTGCAGCACATTATTAAAAGGGCAAAACAAATCAAGGCATTTACCTGCCTGCCGTTGAATAAAATTATTTCCGGCGGAGAAACACCGGTAAGTTTACCAGAGTTTTGCAATTTGGATGACCATGATGTGTTGTGCGCCATTAAAGAATGGAGTACACATGCTGACAAAGTCTTGGCGTATTTATGCAACGGCATTATTAACCGGGAATTATTGAAAGTTCAGTATTTCAATGCACCGGTGAGTGAAACCTTGCTGGCAGAAAAAAAAGCATACGCACAAAAAAAATTAGGGTTAAGCAACGATGAAGCCGATTGGGTTGTCTTTACAGGCGAAGCGGCAAGCAGCACTTACAATGCGGAGCATGAAAAAATTCATATTCTTTTTAAAGACGGTTCAGTAAAGGATATATCGGAGGTAGATGATGCGCTGATCAGTCCGAATTTAAGCGGCAAGGTTAAAAAATATTACATTTGTTACGTGAGGTAGGAGAAGTCGATGGTCGATAGTCCATAGTGTGAAGTTTTTAAATTACAAATTTTTTTGCTGGGGTTTTGTCGCTGAAAATAATTAGTGATAGTTAATGACGATGGTTGGAGCTTTTAAGTTCATACTATAAAACTTCTCACGTCTTGATAAAGAAACAGGCAAATTAATTTAAGATAACCCACTATGGACCATGGACTAGTTATTCAAATAAACTACTTAAACTAAAATCGCTGCCATGGACTATGGACCATGACTTTTACATCAACCCCCAAATATGCAATTCACCGCAGCACAAATAGCCATGATGATCAACGGAAAGGTAGAAGGCGATGGCGCCATGGCCGTATCATCCTTTGGAAAAATTGAAGAAGCAGTGAATGGCGACCTGGCCTTTTTATCCAATCCCAAATACGAAGATTATTTATACAGCACCAGTGCTTCCATCGTTATTGTAAATGATTCTTTGGAATTAAAGAAAGAAGTTAGTGCCACGCTGATAAGGGTAGAAGACGCTTACGTAGCCTTTGCCACTTTACTGGAAAAATATCAGCAGATAAAAACCCAGCAACTCACCGGTATCCAGCAACCTGCTTATATTGATGCCACTGCTAAACTGGGCGACCATGTTTTTATTGGCGCCTTCGCCTACATCGGCGAAAAAGTGGTGCTGGGCAATGGCGTAAAGATCTTCCCGAATGTTTATATCGGCAATAATACCATCATCGGCGACAACTCCATCATACAACCCGGCGCTAAAATTTACCATGATATCATCATTGGAAAAAACGTTACCATCCATGCCGGGACTGTTATTGGCGGCGATGGGTTTGGTTATGCGCCCATGGCAGATGGCAGCTATAAAAAGATCCCGCAAATGGGCAACGTCATCATTGAAGATGATGTGGAGATTGGCGCCAATGCCACCATTGACAGGGCAACCATGGGCAGTACGGTAATAAAAGCCGGTGCCAAGCTGGATAACCTGTTGCAAATAGCCCACAATGTAGAAATCGGCAACAATGCAGTGATCGCCGCACAGGCCGGCATCAGCGGCAGCGCCAAAATTGGCAACAACGTAATGATCGGCGGACAGGCCGGCATTGTTGGCCACATTCAAATTGCAGATGGCAGTAAAATAAACGCTCAAAGTGGTGTAAGCAAATCCATCAAAACGCCCAATACAACTGTAACCGGTTCTCCCGCTTTCGACTATACGCCAGCACTCCGCAGCCAGGCAGCCGCCAGGAATTTACCCGAACTGGAAAAACGGGTAAAGGCCCTGGAGCTTTTCATCAAAGAATTAATGATGAACAACAAGCTGGTGGATTGATGATTCATCATCCATTAATGTCGCTTACTTTAGAATAAATCACGCAAAGACGCAAAAAAAGTGAAGGCGTAAAGAAGGGCAACAAAACTTTGCGTCTTCGCTTCTTTGCATTCTTTGCCTGCCCGAATGCAAGTCCGAAAGATTCATTCAGGCGGGCGTGAAAAAAGTTGTTAAGTAAACGACATTGATTTGTAATATTCCTCTTTCTGTATTGCTGGAGAAGAAGAATTTGCATCAACAGAAATTTATTACCTGATCAGTATCCCGTAAATTTCAATCATACCGTTGGCACTATCTCCTTGTAATTTAAAACAGTAACCGGGTTAGCCACATCTTTTGGTTCGGTCACGCCAGAGGCGTGATTGAAAAAATGCGGAGCAAATTTTTTCAAAGAAGCAAAAGCAGTGGCGTTCCGGTTACGCAGCCTCACCGGCGGCAGAGGTGAAAAACAATTAATTTAGAAGATGTTTGAGTTAATTGAATATTTTGAGTTATAAAGAAAAAGTTCAATAAAGAACTACAGTAAAAGAGTGGTTATTCTTTCCTTTCCCAAAAGAAAAGAAAACAACATCCTATTTGTCAATGAAGTTCAACAGTATTCCTGAAGTCTATAACAAAATCAATTAATAACTCAAACAGCTTCTTACTCAAGCCTACGGATTTCTCAATCGAATATCAAAAATAATCAATTGATTAAAATTGATTCAACTTCCCACACTCCCAAAAATTAAAATATCTTTGCCGCCACGATTTTTAAAAACATACGCATGGACAATAATTTCAATCCTGATAAGCAACATACCCTTAGCTCGGCCATCAGCATTTCCGGTACCGGTCTGCACACCGGTATTAATGTAGATATGACGCTGAAACCAGCCAATGCCGGTTTCGGTTTCCAGTTTCAACGCATCGACCTGGCAGGCATGCCAATCATCAAAGCCGATTGTGATTTGGTTACGGATACTTCCAGGGGTACCACACTTGAACAGGGCGAAGTAAAAGTGAGCACCGTAGAGCATATTTTGGCAGCACTGGTGGGCATGGGCGTTGATAATTGCCTCATCGAAATAAACGGTCCTGAAATCCCTATCATCGACGGCAGCAGCGAACCTTTTGTAGAAATTATTGAAGAAGCGGGTGTACTGGAACAGGATGCTGCCAAAACCTGGTACAGTATCGATACCAATATTTCTTTTTACGACGAAGTAAAAAGGGTAGAGATGACAGCCATGCCAGCAACGGATTATAAAATTACCACGCTCATCGATTTTAATTCGCCGGTACTGGGTACCCAGCATGCCGGGTTAAAAACAATGAAAGAATTTAAAACAGAAATTGCACCATGCCGTACTTTCTGCTTTTTGCACGAACTGGAAGCTTTACTGGATAACAATTTGATCAAAGGGGGCGACATAAACAATGCCATTGTGGTAGTTGACAAAGCCGTAACCAAAGAAGAAATGGAAAGGTTGGCCAAAGCTTTTGGCAGGGAAAAAATGGAGATCAAAAGTGAAGGATACCTTAATAACCTCGAACTGCGTTTTCCCAACGAACCTGCAAGGCACAAATTGCTGGATGTGATTGGAGACCTGGCATTGATTGGCTATCCTATCAAAGGGCATATCATCGCCAACCGTCCCGGCCACAGCACCAACGTAGCTTTTGCAAAAAAGATCAAACAATACATTAAAAAGAACCGGCACACCAAGGATATCCCGATCTACGATCCCAACCAGCCACCGGTGTATTCACTGCAGCAGATTGAAAAAACTTTGCCGCACCGCTACCCGTTTTTATTGATCGATAAAATCATTGATCTTTCCGATAAACACATTGTGGGTGTAAAAAATGTAACGTTCAACGAGTTTTATTTCCAGGGCCATTTTCCCGGAAACCCGGTAATGCCGGGTGTTTTGCAGATTGAAGCGCTGGCGCAAACCGGCGGCCTGCTCTGCATCAACTCTATGCCCGAAGGACAGTATGATACTTATTTTTTGAAGATAGAGAACTGTAAATTCAAACAGAAAGTAGTTCCCGGCGATACCATGTTGCTGAAAATGGAACTGGCAGAACCCATCCGCCGCGGCATCTGCATTATGAAAGGACAGGTGTTTGTCGGCAATAAATTATGTACCGAAGCAGATTTAACCGCCCAGATCGTAAAACGCAATTAGCTAATCCGATAATTGGCTAATATGCCAATTATCTTTTACAGTTATAAAATCTTGGTAATACATAATTATCTTTAATGCCTAAAAAATTAGCACATTAGCAAATACAGCACATCAGCAAATTAAAAATGATTCACCCACATACTTACATACACCCCAACGCCAAACTCGCCACCAATGTAAAGATCGACCCTTTCAGCGTCATCCATCAAAACGTGGAAATTGGCGATGGAACCTGGATCGGCAGCAACGTTACCATTATGGAAGGTGCAAGGATCGGCAAAAACTGCCGCATTTTTCCCGGTGCTGTAATCGCTGCCATTCCGCAGGATCTGAAGTATGAAGGAGAAAACACCATTGTTGAAATCGGTGATAATACCACCATCCGGGAGTTTGTAACCGTTAACCGGGGCAGTAAAGACCGGTGGACAACCAAGGTTGGCAACAATTGCCTGATCATGGCGTACAGTCACATTGCACATGATTGCATCGTTGGCAACAACTGCATCATGAGCAACAATACCCAGTTGGCCGGTCACGTAATTGTCGGCGATTTTGCCATTTTGGGCGGCATGTGTGCAGTACACCAGTTTGTACAGATCGGCCAGCATTCTTTTGTAAGCGGCGGTTCGTTGGTAAGCAAAGATGTACCCCCTTACATCAAAGCCGGCCGGGCACCGTTGAGCTACGCAGGTGTTAATTCGGTGGGCTTAAAACGGCGTGGTTTTTCGCTTGATCGCATCAACCAGATACTCGATATTTACCGCATCATTTATAACAAATCAATGAACACTTCGCAGGCACTCAACTTCATCGAAGAAGAGTTACCGGCAACAGATGAACGGGATGAAATTGTAACTTTTATCCGTGACAGTGGCAGGGGCATCATCAAGCGGTTCACGAAAGGAAGCATGGATGATGAGTAATGCCCGCCCTGACCCCTAAAGGGGAAATAACGCAAGCCGGTGATGAAATAAGAATTTTTGATAAATTTTTTGAGCCGAACTTCAAAACCTGAGTCAGCTTCAGTGGCGTCGCACTCTTGTACAAATGATCATTATTCAACATTCAAACCCGCTGCTAACATTTTAGCTGAATGCTTTAACCGGCAGGGTCAAACACCCTTTAGGGGATGGGGGCAATGGGCATGCAAATCACACTAAACAATACGGGCAAACGCTTCAACCGGGACTGGATATTCCGGGGCTTCAACTATGCATTTACTGCCCCAAAAAAATATGCCATCACCGGCTCTAATGGCTCAGGTAAATCAACGCTGCTACAGGTAATTGCAGGTTCACTCACTTTCAGCGAAGGCACTATCAATGTTACAAGCGGGCAACAAAAAATAAAAGATGAAAACCTGTTTCAACACATATCCATCGCTGCTCCCTACCTCGAATTGATCGAGGAAATGACCGCCCTCGAATTTTTATCTTTCCACGAATCATTCAAACCTTTATCTATCAACAAAACTGAAGCGCTTCTAATAGTACAGCTTGAAAAAGCTGCTAATAAGCAGATCCGCTATTACAGCAGCGGTATGAAACAACGCCTCAAACTGGCGCAGGCATTTTTTTGCCAAAGTCCTGTACTGTTATTGGATGAACCCACCACCAATTTAGACGCAGAAGGAATTGCTCTATATCAGCAATTAATAAAAAATCACACCAGTAATAAATTGGTCATCATCAGCAGCAACGACCAGCAGGAGTACAATTTTTGCGACGAAGTAATTGCAATCGGAGATTATAAATAAAAATAACCAGGCAGCTTAATCTGCTTTTTTTAATAGCATCAGCGTATTTTCTTTTTGTACAAATTTCTTAAAGAAATCTGGTTCAGATAGCAACGTTTTATGCTCAATGTGTTTCATTCTTGAAATAAAATCCCGTGTCATTTTTTCAACACCTTCTAATATCAATATGCTGTCGTTTTTAAATAATTTGTTGCTTGTTATTCCAGTTTCCACTTTGAACATAATCTGCACTGCCCTCCCCGGTATATCGATATAAAAAAGTTGAATCTGAATTGATTATTACATAGGTTCCACTATGCTCACAATTTCTATAATAGGTTTTTGATTGTTTTGATGTATCAACCCAATTTTGATTGTGGACTAAACTAAAATATTTACAATGGATTGAAGATGCTTTTGCAAGTTGCAGCGCCTCTTTAACGCTATCTACTTTTCTTAAGCGAAAATCTTCGCTTTGGAGTTTTTCAATTTGTGCATGAATTGTAAGGCAAATAAAAATTGAAGCTATTGTGACATTGATTTTCTTTAGCATGTTTCTTTTATCAACTATTACATTAAGCAAATTAAAAAAGACCAATAATTAAAAGTCTCTCTCAAATCACAACTCTCAAATCACAAATCACAAATCATCTCTTGCTCGCAATCAGCAAATTCAAATCGGTAAATTTCAAATCAAAACGTTCGCTTAAATGGAAATTGGTAAGGCTGCCCTTAAATAAATAAATGCCGCTGCGGATATTGATTTTATGCCAGATCACGTTGTCAATGCCGCCTTCATCTGCTGTTTCCAGCAACAACGGCATCAGCACATTGCTGATGGCCTGAGAAGCAGTACGGGCAAAGCCACTGGGGATATTGGGTACACAATAATGGATCACCTGGTATTTGCTGATAGTAGGTTTTTCATGCGTAGTTACCTCGCTGGTTTCAAAACAGCCGCCCCGGTCAATGCTGACATCAACGATCACTGTTCCGGGCCGCATCTGGCTCACCATTTCTTCCGAAACAACAATCGGGGTGCGGCCGCCGGTGCTGCTCAATGCACCAACAGCCACATCGCAGGTTTTTAGTTGCTTGGCCAAAATTTTAGGCTCAATCACAGAGGTCCACAAACGGCCGCCAATATTATTTTGCAGGCGCTTTAACCGGTAAATACTATTGTCGAATATTTTAACGCTGGCTCCCATTGCCAGAGCAGTTCTGGCGGCATATTCACCCACAATACCGGCACCGATGATGATTACTTTTGTAGGCGGAATACCACTGATACCGCCCACCAGCACACCTTTTCCATTATTGGCATTGCTTAAATATTGGCCAGCAATCAGCATTACAGCACTGCCGGCAATTTCACTCATGCTGCGTACGATCGGGTTGTGGCCACTGTCATCTTTCAGGTTTTCAAAACTAAGCGCCGTGATCTTTTTATCCATCATCTTCTGCAAAATAGATTTCTTCATCACTGCCAGGTGGATCGGCGAAATGATATATTGGTTTTGCTTCAGCAACTCACATTCACTTTCACTAACCGGCGCACTTTTTACCAGCACATCGCATTCAAACACTTCTTTCTTATCAAAAGCAATTTTTGCACCTGCATCGCTGTAATCTTTATCAGTGTAGCTGGCACCTTCTCCTGCCATGGTTTCCATCACCACCCGGTGGCCATTGGCAACCATTACACCCACCGCTTCCGGTGTTAAAGCGATCCTGTTCTCACTGAAAGAAGTTTCCTTTGGAATACCGATGAAAAGCTCTGTCCCTTTGGGTTTAACATCAAGCGTTTCTTCCAGCGTTTCGTATGAAAAAGAAGGGGAAATGAATGGTTTGGATGTTGCCATAAAAAATTTAAGGATTGAAGGTTTGCCCTTGGGCAGGATTACAATTTACAGATTTATTGTGAGCTTTCGGGTATCATTATTTATCGTGGCAATATGCACTGCCAAAGTGTTTTCGGGGAATAATCCGGCTGCTCTTTCCGGCCATTCCACAAAGCAATAACTGCCCGAAAAAAGGCAATCTTCCACACCGGCTTCAATGGCTTCTTCCTCATCTTTTAAACGGTACAGGTCAAGGTGGTAAACGGTTTCGCCTTTGGCAGATTGGTATTGGTTGATGATAGAAAAAGTGGGGCTGCTGATGGCATCGGTAACACCCAGTTCTTCGCAAACGGCATGAACAAAAGTAGTTTTGCCTGCACCCATCTCACCATGCAGCGCTATCACTTTGTTGGTGCCGGCAAGGGTTAAAAACCGGCTGGCAGCTTCCCTTATTTTTTGCAGCGTAAAATTTACCTCCATGTTGCAAAGATATTTTCCAGCATTAGTAATTGGCTAACAAATGCCCACAATAATTTTGCCCTATGGAAAAAGTAGAATGGAAAGTGAAAGGAATGGACTGCACCAATTGCGCCCTCACCATTAATAAATACCTCACTAAAGAAGGATTAAAAGAAGTTAAAGTAAACTTCATAGGCGGTGATGTGAGTTTTGAAACAGACGGTTTAAAAAACAAGGAAACCATTGCAAGGGGAATAGAGGACCTCGGTTATAAAGTTGTTGACGACAGGCCACAGGCGACAGACCACAAAAAACAAACAGTCAATCTGTGGTCCGTGGTCAGCGGTCAGTCTTCCTTCACCAATCACCTGCAGCGCTTTTTATTTTGCCTGCCTTTTACTGTAGTACTCATGCTGCACATGCTTCCCTGGCACATTCATTTTTTAATGAACCCCTGGATACAGTTTTTCATTTGTTTGCCGGTGTATGTTGTTGGTACGGGTTATTTTGGCGTTAGTGCCATCAAAAGTTTACGCAGGGGGATCCCTAACATGAATGTACTGATTGCCCTGGGGGCCACGGCAGCATTTGTTTACAGCCTGATCGGAACGCTGGGCAACATGGGCATGGACTACGTTTTTTATGAAACCACCGCCACCATTATCACATTGGTTTTTTTAGGTGAATGGATTGAACATCGTTCCGTTGCCACCACCCAAAAAGAGTTGAACAAGTTAGCCGGCCAGCAAAAGCTAATGGCTAATATGATCGCTTATGATGAAGCACATACCGAACTTATTTTTCCTGTTGAAAACACACAACTGAGAGTAGGTGATCTGATACTGGTAAAAACAGGGGAGCAGGTACCAACCGATTGCAAAATATTATGGGGTGATGTTTATGTAAATGAATCGCTGCTGACAGGCGAAAGTGAGCCTGTTGCGAAAACAAAAAAAGATGCATTAACAGGCGGCAGCCTTATTACAGACGGAACCGTTAAGGCTCAGGTAACGGCTGTTGGAAAAGATACGGTGCTGAGTAATATTTTGAACCTGGTAAAACAGGCACAATCAGAAAAACCGCCGGTGCAGCAATTGGCCGATAAAATCAGTGCCATTTTTGTGCCGGTGGTAGCAAGTATTGCGGTGCTGACTTTTTTAGTCAATCATTTTGCCTTTAATGTTGATAGTACCAATTCACTCATGCGGAGCATTGCAGTGCTGGTGATCAGTTGCCCTTGTGCCATGGGATTGGCAACGCCTGCTGCCATTGCTGTTGGTTTGGGCAGGGCTGCTAAAAAAGGTATCCTCTTCCGCAATGCCAAAAGCCTGGAGCTTTTTAAAGACATTAAAACGGTAGTGTTTGATAAAACCGGCACCTTAACAAAAGGCGAACTTACCATCAGTAAGTTGGAAAGCAATATGGAGGAAACGGAATTTAAACGCATTGTTTTTTCAATGGAAAAATATTCCAATCACCCCATTGCTAAAGCCATTGTAAAAGAATGGAAGATCAACAATGCGGTTTACTGGAAAAAGATTGAAGAAGTAAAAGGCAGTGGAATAATTGCAGAAGATCACAATGGCAATGTGTATAAATTAGGTTCCTATAAAATTGCTGCTGGTCAAACTGGTAACGAGGCAAATACGGCATATCTGGTAAAGAATGATGCATTGATCGGCTGGTTTGATATGGAAGATGAAATAAGAAAAGAAACAGTTTCAGTGATCAATTACCTGCACAGCAAAAAGATCAAAACGGCTTTATTAAGCGGGGATAGTTTTGCCAGGACAAAAAAGGTAGCTGATCAATTAGGCATTGATATAGTCTACGCAGAAAAGACTCCGGCAGAAAAGTTAGCCATCATCGAACAACTCAATGCCACATCACCTGTTGCAATGGTGGGCGATGGTATCAACGATGCACCGGCACTGGCCAAAGCAACTATTGGTATTTCATTGAGTGAGGCTACTCAATTGGCTATGCAAACGGCACAGGTGGTGTTGATGAACAATGGTATAGCGCATTTGCCTTTAGCCCTCGGTTTGGGAAAGCATACATTCACCACTATAAAACAAAATTTATTCTGGGCTTTTATCTACAATATCGTGGCCATTCCGGTAGCTGCCATTGGCTTGCTGCATCCCGGTGTTGCCGCACTGGCAATGGGTTTCAGCGATGTGGTATTGGCCATCAATTCAATCAGGTTGAATTATAAAAAAGTAGTTTGATTATTGTATATTTGACTATCAAACATTTTTAAGTATGCCCACTTTTGCGAATATCGTTGAAGAAGTTACTGCTCTTCGAATCGAGGAAATGGAAGAAATTAAAAACATCATTTCAAAAGTTGTTGTAGAAAAAAAAAGGGAAGAATATTTGCAACAATATAAACAGGCATTGATTGACAGCAAAGATGGCAAACTTTTTTCTTCTT
>CAXTPJ010000041.1:0-11023 GCA_964245855.1 uncultured Ferruginibacter sp.
TTAATTTTTTCTTGTGTATCCAGCACTACCACACAATCCGTTGCATCCTTATTTTTCTTTGCCAGGTGGTTGGCCACTTTTGACAACACTTTGGTAGGCGCAACACCCACCGATACTTTTATACCTGTCCAAAATTCTACTGTTTCTTTTATATCCAGTGCGTCTTGCTGTAGATCGCCGGTTGTAAATTCATCCAGGTTTAAAAATGCTTCATCAACCGAATACACTTCTACATTTTCTTCGCCTACCAGTATCCGCAATGTTTCCATTACCCGCCAGCTTAAATCGCCATACAGGTTGTAGTTAGATGAAAAAGTAGCTACCCCATATTTTTCAATTAATGCCCTGGCTTTAAAATAGGGCCCCGCCATTTCTACACCGTATGCTTTCGCTTCATCACTGCGTGAAATAATACAGCCATCATTATTGCTTAATACCACTACCGGCGCTTTGCCAAGGCCTGGCTGAAACAAGCGTTCGCAACTGCAGTAAAAGCTGTTACAATCAACAATGGCTTTCATGTGTGGTATTTTTACAGATTATATAAATAGAGGTTTGTATTACTTAACATGCTTCTTCTTTCTTTCCTGCGGCGGTTCGTTGTGTTTATTATTATTGCGAAAGTGCATTAAACTGTTATCCACCATCCGTATCACACAAGTTACCACGCCCCATACATTACAATCACTAAATTCTCCTATTTCCATTGCTGCCAGTTTGGGTGTTTCGGGTACCAATCGCAGGCCGTTCATGGTTCGTTCGTAACGGCGGATCAGTAAATCGCCATCCACAATTGCAATCACAATTTTGCCGTTTACAGCTTTAATGCTGCGGTCTACAATCACAATGTCACCATCATAAATACCGGCGTTGATCATGCTTTGGCCGCTCACCCGCATAAAAAAAGTAGCCGGTTTATTCATGATAAGTTGTTCATTCAGGTCAATGCCCCGTTCCATATAATCATCTGCGGCGGCACCAAAACCTGAAGCATTCGCCGTAGGTACATCATGCTGACTAAAATTTTTGCTTCCGCTATAGCTGCTGCCAGAAAAGTTTTCCACCTCCATAAAATTTATTTTACTGTTAACTAAATTGTTTAGTAAATTTATGCTAAAATTATTTGCATTTCCAAATTTAAAAATTCACATTATGGAAAAACAAACATCAATACCATCCCCGGCTTTTAAGCCAAAACAGCGAGATCTCAGTAACACAACTCCCGGTTATAATATATATGAATACCTGCTGGTGCTTAATCCGCATGAGGCGTTGCGGGATAAGATCATGAACATTAAAAAATATTTTTTTGAAACCTATCAAAACGCATCGGCGGTGTATGGTAAGCCGCACATTACGCTGGCCAATTTTGTACAGTACGAAATGATGCAGGAGCGGCTGGTAAACCGTTTGCAGTTGGTGGCCATGGGTTTTCCGCCGGTAAAGATCGAATTGAAAGATTATGGCAGTTTTCCATCGCATACCATTTATATCAACATCACCAGCAAAGTGCCCATTCAAACACTGGTAAAAAATATCCGTGCAGAGGCGCAACGGTTAATGAAACTCAACGACGAAAACAAACCGCATTTTATAATGGAACCGCACCTTACCATTGCCCGGAAACTGCAACCCTGGCAATACGAAAAAGGCTGGCTCGAATTCAGTCACCTGCAGTTTACCGGGCGTTTTATAGCAGATGCCATGTTGCTGCTGCGCCGCCCCATCGGCGAAATGAAATACCAGATTGTACAGCGCTTTGAATTTAAAAACCTGCCCGTATCAACCGTACAGGGCGATTTGTTCGGTATGTAAAAAATGATGAGCCAGGTAGCAGAATATTAATTAAGCTTCATTGGCGTCGCATCTGCGATCCCGTCTTCAGCGGGACTCTTGTACAGCAAATCCTTATTGAGCTATTACCTTCTTTAAATATCATCATTGATTATAAAAGAGGTTCGGGTTAAAAGTAAAGATTTATGATTTAGCAGGCTGAAGCTGCCATAAAAAATTGAAGATGAACGGAGCGTCGCCCATGCCGGTGCAATGAAAACAAAAAGCCGGTAACAAAAAAACTGTATGACGCAATAGCTGAATACGATGTAAAATAATCAGTAGTAAGCTATGAAAACAACCAAATTATGAGCAATCCATTACAACAGGATCATTATAAAGTAAAGCCGGTAAGTCATGATACGCCGCAGGCAAATCCACCCGGTGAAGAAGACCTGGAAACACCGGCCTCGGATAACAACAATAGTTATATCCATGGCCGTGGGGCACAGTTCAATACCAAAAACCGTTTTTTAAAAGATGAAAAAACGAGGGAACACATTGAAGGCATTGATGACTGGAGCGATGAAAATATTCCTACCCAATACCTGGAGCAGGAAAGTAAAACCATCGTTAATAAAGTAGAAAGCAAAGATGTGGGCATGGGCTACAGCATGAACCCGTATGCCGGCTGCGAACATGGCTGTATTTATTGCTATGCCCGCAATGTGCATGAATACTGGGGCTATAGTGCCGGCCTTGATTTTGAAAGAAAGATCATCATTAAAAAAAATGCGCCGCAACTGTTGCGCAAATTTTTAATGCACCCCAAATGGGATGCTACACCGATCATGCTGAGTGGCAATACCGATTGTTACCAGCCGGCAGAACAACGCTACCGCCTTACCCGCAAAATGCTGGAAGTGTGCAACGAATTCAACCAACCGGTGGGCATACTTACCAAAAATTCGTGGATCATAAAAGACAAGGATGTGCTGCAGGAAATGGCGAAAAAACAAATTGTTTCTGCCATGGTGTCCATCACTTCGTTTAATGAAGACCTGCGCCGGGTGATGGAACCAAGAACCACTACTGCCAAACAAAAGTTAAAAGTAATTGAAGAACTCAGCAAAGCCGGGGTAAGAATGGGCATTATGATGGGGCCAATGATACCGGGCCTGAACGAACATGAAATGCAGCGGATTATGAAAGCGGCGGCAGACAATGGTGCTACGTTTACGGCTTATACTTTCATCCGTTTGAATGGCGCCATCAAATTTTTGTTTCACGACTGGCTGTATAAAAATTTTCCTGACCGGGCAGATAAAGTGTGGCATTTGGTAGAACAAAGTCATGACGGTAAAGTAAACGATACCCGTTGGGGCGTTCGCATGCGTGGGGAAGGGCATATTGCCGCTATGGTTGCACAGCAGTACAAAAAGTATGGCAAGCTATATGGTATGAATGCAGAAGAGTGGAGCCTGAATACTACACTGTTTAAACGGCCGGGAGAACAGGGTAAACTTTTTTAAGTAGAAGCGGACGTACAATTCAAAACATCATTCAAAAAAATTATTGGTTATGCAATCGATCACAAAAACATATTTAATAGATATAATCAGCAGGGCGGTCAATAAAACTATTTGGGCAAGAAGGGCTTCGCAAAACCCTTCCTGCTATGTGCATTGCGCTGCGGTAAATGAACAGGAAGTGAATGATTTTATTCAGTCCATTCCATACTTTGATGAAAAGTTGAAAGCATTTTTATTGGATAAAAATGACAATGCCACTATTATCAGCCAGTCGTGGGAAACTACGTTCATCATCAAATCAAAATCATGGGCAGAAAGTAATATTTGGCTGCAGGCAAATCCATTGCTTACGATTGGCTGGCAAGCCGGAAGCATCAGGCCCGATAGTCAGTTTTTGACATTGCCGTATTGATTGAATTAATATTATTCCTATTTCGTCGAGTTTGTATGATCATATACCACTTGCATAATTGCTATTAATTCTCACCAGTAACTGGGCTAGTCGCCTCTTTTAGGTTGGTGACGCCAGCGGCGGCATTCAAAAAAATGCGAAGCAAATTTTTTTGAAAAACCTAAAAGCAGCGACGTTCCAGTTACGCAGCCTGCCGGCTGTGGAGGCAAAACCAATTAGTATAAAGAAACAATGTGAAAAAATGGCTTCTAAAAAAATTGCAAAAAACCTTTGGTGGCAACTAAGGGATGTAAAACCAAAAAGGCAAGTTTGGAAAATTGATTATTAATGAACGAATGCTCCAATCCCGATGCCATGAAAAACTAAACTTGAACGGAGCGTCGCCTATGCCGATGCAATGAAAAACAACTGCTGGAGAAACACAAATTTTTTCGTCAGCTAAAATTTTATAAACTATGAACAGCGATAGAATAACAGAAAAATTATCCATACTCGCAGACGCCGCCAAATACGATGTAAGTTGTTCCAGCAGCGGCAGCGACAGAAAAAACCATAACAAAGGTTTGGGCAACGCCAGCAATGGCATTTGCCATGCTTATACAGAAGACGGCCGTTGTGTTTCGCTGTTGAAAATATTGCTGACCAATGTGTGCATTTTTGATTGTGCCTATTGCGTAAGCCGTAAAAGCAACGACATTAAACGGGCTGCATTTACGGTACAGGAAGTAGTTGACCTCACCATTAATTTTTACCGCCGCAATTACATTGAAGGTTTGTTTTTGAGTTCTGGCATTTTTAAAGATCCGGATTATACGATGGAGCGGCTGGTGCTGGTGGCAAAAAAATTACGCACCGAACATAAATTCAACGGGTACATTCATTTAAAAACTATTCCTGGCGCAAGCGAAGACATCATTAAAGAAGCAGGTTTGTGGGCAGACCGGTTGAGCATTAATGTAGAAATGCCGACCGAACAAAGCCTTGCATTGTTGGCTCCCGATAAAAACCGGCAAGCCATGCTGGCGCCGATGAAAGTGGTGCAAAATGCGATTATTGAAAACAAGGAATCTAAAAAATTATTTAAGTCGACGCCTGCTTTTGCACCGGCCGGGCAAAGTACTCAAATGGTAATTGGTGCTACACCAGAAACTGACCTCGAAATTTTATACCTGGCCAATGGCTTTTACAAAAAGTTCAATATGCGGCGGGTGTATTATTCCGGTTATGTGCCCATTAGCAATGATAACCGGTTACCGGCAATAGGTACGCCGGTACCCATGATCAGGGAAAATCGCTTGTACCAGGCCGATTGGATGATGCGGTTTTATGGATTCAAAGTGCAGGAAATTGTAAACAAAGATTACCCACTGCTTGACACCGACATTGATCCTAAACTGAGCTGGGCATTGCGCAATTTGAATTTGTTTCCTATTGATATCAACAAGGCAGATTATCAATTGATCGTACGGGTGCCGGGCATTGGCATACAATCGGCCACCAAGATTTGTGCGGCAAGAAAGTTTTGCAACCTTACCGTAGCCAACTTAAAAAAGATTGGCATTGCTTACAACAAGGCAAAATATTTTATCACCAGCGATACGGTGTTTGAAAAAAAGGATTGGTTGCCGGGGCAAATTAAATCGTTCATTTTAGCAGAAGGCAATAGCAAGTACAAACACAATTTTTCACCACAATTAAAAATGTTTTAGATGACGATGGTGTTGTATGATGGAAGTTTCCAGGGATTGCTGACCGCTATTTTTGAAGTGTACGAATACAAAATTGAACAACCCGCTCTTTATCGAAGCGAAGCAATAAGTGGCAGTCTTTTCGGCGTTACGCATACCGTTGTTACCAACACCGCCAAAAGTAACCGGGTGCATAAAAAATTGACCGACCGTTTATCGCCCAATGCCTTTAAACAATTGTACGATGCTTTTTTGTCAGAGTTAAAAGAGATCGACAATGTGCTGTTACGGTATGTTCAGTATGCCCTGCAAACCAAGCTGGCCGTGGAAAATGATTATGGCCACCCGGATGTGTTGATGGTGCAGCAAACCAGCAGGAAGGTCCATCGGGAAAAGCACCGCATGGAAGCCTTTGTGCGGTTTCAATTGACCAAAGACCAATTGTATTATTGCATCATTCAACCGGATTTTAATGTGTTGCCATTGATCAGCAAACATTTTAAAGATCGTTATGCCGACCAGCGCTGGCTCATTTATGATTCGCTGAGAAAATACGGATTGTATTATGATGGCGAAAACGTAGCCGAAGTACAGATGAATTTTGAAGCTGACCTCAACAATAAAAATAACCTGGCAGCTTTGTACGATGACAATGAATTATTGTATCAGCAACTATGGCAACAATATTTCAGCAGTGTAAACATCAAAGCAAGAAAAAATATGAAACTGCACATTCAGCACATGCCAAAAAGGTATTGGCGGTATTTGGTGGAGAAGCAGTGAATTGAAGATGTATGGAAATATATTCATATATTAGATTTCCTAATTCAACCAAATATGTCTTACAAAGATTTACATGAAAGTCCTTTTGACGAAACAACCATCGCAAAACTTGAAATATTTGAGGATTATGCTCAGGCATGGATCCCTACTTTTGTAATGAGTGATGCAATTACTATCTGCATTTTTGATTTTTTTGCCGGAACGGGTTATGATAAAAATGGTGTAGAGGGAAGTCCTATTAGAATTTTGAAAAAAATAAAAGAACAAGAAACTAATATTATTCAAAAAAATGTAAAAATTAAAGTCTTTTTAAACGAATGGGAACCCAATAAAAAAGTACAACGAAAGTTTGAACTTCTAAAAATTGCTTGTGAAGTTTTTATTGAAGAGAATAAACTTCAAACAATTATTGATATAGAAATTTTCAATGAAAAATTCGAGGAACTTTTCGTCAAAATAACACCTGAGATTAAAAAGTATCCTAGTTTAGTTTACTTAGATCAAAATGGAATAAAATTTTTGTCGGAAAAGTATTTTTTGGCTCTTGAATGCATGAAACAAACTGATTTTTTATACTTTGTTTCTGCTTCTTATTTTTGGAGGTTTGGTGAAACTAATGAATTTAAAGTCCATTTAGATATTGATATGGTGGCAGCTAAAAAAGAACCCTATAAATTTATTCATCGAAATATTATTGATCAATTAAGAAACAAGTTGCCAATTAATACAAAATTGAGGTTATATCCATTTTCTCTAAAAAAGGGAGCTAATATACATGGGATTATTTTTGGCGCTTCTCATCCAAGAGCTGTCGATAAGTTTTTATCTATAGCTTGGAAGCGAAATGAAACTAATGGAGAAGCAAATTTTGATATCGATGATGATAAGAAAAAAAATCAGATGACCTTGTTTGGAGAAAAACGATTAACAAAAATAGAGTCCTTTCAACAGGAGGTAAGAAATAAAATTTTAAGTAAAACAATAAAGGATAATTTCGAACTGCTAAATTTCGTTTATGATGAAGGACATGTTGGTAACCATGCATCAGAATGTCTAAAAGAAATGAAGAAGAAGGGAGAAGTACATTTTGATGGAACTTCACCACTAATAACCTATGAAAATGTATTTAAAATTAAGAAACGGTTAGAATATAAAATTAATAAATTGTAATGGCTCAATCATCTATAGAATGGACGGAATTGACTTGGAATCCTACAACTGGCTGTAATAAAATATCAGCCGGGTGTAAGTATTGCTATGCGGAAATAATGACAAGGCGTTTGATGGGTATGGGAATAGAAAAATATAAAGATGGATTTCAGATCCGCACTCATATCAATTCATTAAATATACCGTATACATGGAAAAAACCGAAAGTCGTTTTTGTAAATTCAATGAGTGATTTGTTTCATCCAGAAGTACCAGTAGAATTTATAAAAGAAGTATTTGCGGTAATGAATGATAATCCCAAACACATTTTTCAAGTATTGACGAAAAGATCGGAACGATTATTCGAAATCCATAAACAACTTAATTGGACTCCAAATATATGGATGGGAGTATCTGTTGAAGATTCAAAAGTTGTAAAAAGAATAGATGATTTACGTAAAACAAATGCAAGAGTAAAGTTTCTTTCCTGCGAACCTCTGATTGGCGCATTACCAAAAATGAATTTAAAAAAAATCGATTGGGTAATTGTAGGCGGAGAAAGCGGTAGAACACCAAGAGCGATGAATGAAGATTGGGTATTAGATATTCAAAGCCAATGCGAAAAATCAAAAGTGGCATTTTTTTTCAAGCAATGGGGCGGCAAGAATAAGAAAAAAACTGGCAGACTGCTTAATGGGAGAACTTATAGTGGAATGCCCAAAACTGCTCAACTGGAATCTGCAGTTTTAGTTAATGAATGATGTATTCAATGTAAATCAAATCCTGAATCATTAGCCTTTATCTTCAAGCAATATTCCCCCTTCACCCAGCGTTACTAAAGCACTTGATTTTTTTATTTATTACTCAATAATAACCGTTAAAACATCCGGTTACAACCTGCGGGTATTATCTTAGCAAAATACTTGCAACCGAATAAAATAAGTAAACGGAATGATGCCTGATAAAATATTATTTGTAAAGTGGGGGAGTTTTTCGCTGACGAATGAAAATGTGTACAACATTTTTAGAAAGGAGTTTCCCAAAATGGAAGTAGAAGTGATCGATGTGGATCATATCTGGCGTAAAAAAATGGGCTATCACCATTACCTCATCAATGCCTGGTATTTTTTTACTGAGTATGGTAAAGACTTTTTTTATGGCCATAAAAAGCGCAATAAAATGAGTGTGATGTCATGGTTTTTGGGCACTTCTTACATCTCAAAACTCACGGATAAATTTATCCGCAACATGGTAAAGGGAAAGCAATACAAATTCAGCTTTCAAACCCAGGGTGTATTCAATGCCAAGCAGCCCGGCATTCCGCATTTTGTTTACACCGATCATACAACGCAAACCAATTTGCTGTACCCGGATATCAACCCAAGGCAGTACATCCGTTCCGATAAATTTATAAAAGAAGAGGAACAGGGCATTTATGATGATGCAGCAAAGATTTTCACCTGCGGCAGTTCCATCACCAATTCTTTAATTACACAATACCACATCCCCAAAGAAAAGATTGCCACCGTGTACACCGGCAGCAATGTTACCGGCGTATTTGAAGAAAATGATGCCAAGTACATGTCTAAAAACATCCTGTTTGTGGGCATCGACTGGCAAAGAAAAGGCGGGCCAATTTTAGTCAAGGCATTTGAAAAGATTCTGCAAACCCATCCGGATGCATCACTTACTATTGTAGGCTGTAACCCTGACATCAACCTGCCCAACGTAACCGTTGTGGGAAAGGTTTCAAAAGATAAAGTGGCGCCTTATTACAACAAGGCTGCTGTATTTTGTCTGCCTACATTACGGGAACCTTTCGGGATCGTTTTTGTAGAGGCCATGCATTATAAGTTGCCCATTGTTGCCAACAGCATCGGCTCTATACCCGATATGGTCATCAACGATTTTAATGGTTACCTGGTTAACAATAACATCGATGACTATGCTGCCAAACTTACTAAACTCATAAGCAACCCTGCTATGTGCAAGCAGTTTGGAGAAAATGGTTACAACCATGCCCAGTCTAAATTCAAATGGGATATTGTTGGTAAAGCCATGAAAGAACAAATCGTAAAGCACCTGTAACTCATTCTATTTTCTTTTGTTATTTTTTGTTTGGCCACGCTTCTGCGTGGTTTTTTTATGTATGCTGCCTTTCAAAACCATTAACTTTTCTTTTCATTTTAAAATATTAATTATGTAGCCCAACCAATAAAACATCCTGCACTGTTTATGAAAAAACTAGCTTCATCCTGCTGCTTTGTTCAATCGGTTATTGCGTTGCTGCTTATCCCATCACACCAAGGCCATTGCGAAAGCTGGTGATCGAAAGCGGATACATTGTGCATGCCTATGTTTTATCACTGGGCAAAGAAGAATTGCCGAAACGCAAGAAAGGAGATTACTATGATGACAGGCAGTGTGATTATGCCCGTTTACTGATAATGGAAATGTGGAAAGGCAAAATAGTTGCCGATACAATCAAAGTGTATTATACAGAAGCAATGATTTGCCCTGCTCCTCCTTACTTTAAAGCCAACCGGGAGATCATCGGTTTTTTAGATTTTGATAAAACTGCCGGTAAGTTTTCTGTACATGCTTTATCGTATGGCGTAAAAACAGTTTTCGGGTTACAGGAAGTTACCCTGTATAAAAACAGGATCACCGAAATGTTGGCCATTCTTCAGCAGAAAGAATCGCCGGAAAAACAGGCGGCAACTATTGAATGGTTGGTTACCTGTGCAGAGCAGGAAGCAACCCGCTGGGAAGGCGTATATGAATTATCGCCGCACAGCGACTTTATGTCTTATTATGATGAAGACGGCAACCAGTCGCAGCAAATTTATTTATCTGCAGCACAAAGAAAACGATTGTTTGAGGTGTTGATGACTATAACCAACCCCGGATATACAGATATCGGGCTGGCCGATCTTTGTAAAGGAATAGATGATGATAAACTGCTCGGCTTTTATAAAACCTCACTGGAAAAGTTGGCAGAAGAAACAGCCTGGTATGCGGATGATTACATGGCCAGGATCGTTATGCTTACCAATGATGTTGCATTAAAAGAATTGCAAAAAAAGTATCACGGCTTATCGCCTTATGATGAAAAGGAAAAATTAGAAAAACAAAAACTGGTTCAGGATTTTATACAAAAAATGAAAACCGCCGAACTCAATCGTCCCCTGGTCAGCTCCGGCAAGTTGAGTGTTTAATTTTCACATCAGCACCTGGCCATCTTTTTCTTTTTGCCCAGCGATCCTTTGTTTTTTACTTTCATAATATACTCCACAGCGCTTGGTATTTTACAGGCAGTATCTCCCATATCAGCTTTTATAACCCCAATTTTTGTTGCCGTTTTAATGGCTTCTTCCGTTAAAGGAATTACATAAGAGCCAACCGAAATAATAAAACCATTCATCTTCAGCTTAACCCGGTTCTCCGCAGCATGAATCGTTTGTTCAATCCTTTTCAGCAATGTTTTCAGCAATGCTATGTCCAGGTCGTTATCATCTTTTATTGCAACAATGCTGCTTAGTGCCGACCAGCCGGCAGCAGCCACCGATGGATTTTTATCATCGATCCATTCCAGCGCTAACGCATAACCCGCCTCACTTTCCGCCGTTATCCAGGGAACAGTGTATTCAATAACATTGGTAGATGTTGCCGCTTTTAACCAGGCA
>CAXTPJ010000042.1:0-10959 GCA_964245855.1 uncultured Ferruginibacter sp.
TGCAAATTTGAATTGTCAAGATATGTACTTAAAAAAACTAATGCTTGTTTGTCAAATGGCTTTAGTTGTTCAAGATGTTGGTCAGGAAGTTTGTTATATTTCTCATCAGTAAAACGCCAACTTAATTGAAAGTTGTCCATTGAAACTATGTGGTCAAAAATATTGTCAAAGTCAATTTTCATTGTCTAACTAAATGCAGATTCTAAGCTGACGCCGAACGTATGTATTTACGCTAAAGTACGCTACGAAGACTCTTGCGCAAATTTTTTTTATGTATTGATTTTTATGATTTTACAAAAAATTGCGCGGATGTAGAATGAATAGCGCAAATATAATCTGGTACTTTTTAAGTTACATCGGCCAATAGCTTGATGTCACTTTGATTTGGCTTCGCCTACCTCAGTCCCAATACAGGACCAAATCCATAATCGAAAGAATAACGATAAATTAAAAATAATTGAAATGAATGAAACTACCGTAACTGATTATGATTTTATTTGCTATTTAACTTAAGAAGAATAATCGCATCGTGTAGTATTAAAGAAAGCAGAGTTCAACCAAGTGTAAATCTTTTCAGATTGTTGTAAAAAGTCATGGAAATAAAAACAAAACAGTTGCACATAATTAAGATGCCTTTGAAAGAAAGAGAGATTTTAAATAATAGTCTAAATAAATGTATTTATAAAAGATGACGATAAGGTCTTAATTCAATGAGCGAAAAAGCCTGTGCCATTTCAAATTCCATTAAAACAAAAATCACACTCCAACCAATCATCATAATTCAATAACCATTTTTTAAATCAAAGCGTTTATGCCGGCTTACTTTGCTAAAGAATTAATAGCCACAAAAATGGATTTATTTAAAGCTTTGCTAACAACATACTTACTGGCAGATGACCTTAATCTATTATAGATATTCAGCGCTGATAATTTTATGTTCATCGTTAAAATTATAGAGTCGTGGTAATCCGGTAGGAATATTTATATGTTCAATTTTTTCTTTATTGATGTTATCCAAGTACATCATTAATGCCCTCAGGCTATTGCCGTGTGCAACGACCAGCACATTTTCCCCTGATTTTTTCTATTGTCAATTGATAGTAAGGAACGGTTCTGTTAAAAGTATCTTCCAGGCTTTCGCCACCGGGAGGTCGCACATGGTAACTTCTTCTCCAGATGTCAACCTGGGCATCGCCATATTTTGTTGCTGCAGCTGCTTTATTCAGTCCCTGTAAATCGCCATACATTCTTTCGTTAAGCGCCCCATTTTTAACAATTGGTATAGTAGTCTGATGTATCTCTTTTAAAATAATGCGCAAAGTTTCCTGTGCCCTGATAAGCAGGGAGGTATAGGCAACGGTGTAACTAAAGTCTTTTATTTTTTTGCCTGCGGCCAAAGCCTCCTCTTCACCCAAGGATGTAAGTGGAGCATCCAGATTACCGGTAAAAAGGTTGGCTAAATTATAAGTTGATTCACCATGCCTGACCAATGTTAAGAATGACATTTTTTATTTATTTTTTTTGATTGCGATTACAATTGATTCAATCGTGGATACAAAGTGGAAGCTAACCATTCTGCAGTGCTGCAGAATCAAATGTGTTAATAACACAACTCTTTTTAATAACTGTATAACATTTACCAGGATAAAAGCAGCCACCTTAGTACCTGGTCATTCACAAAATAATAAATGGAAGCAGATAAATTATTTGAAAGAAAAACATCAGGCAGCACAATATTGCTGAACCGTATTGTCATGAAAACGAATAAACAGTTTTTCCCATTTATAAAAAAATAATTCTTTACCGGTATGACAATCTTAATACAAACAGCCTGGCTTATTTTATTGGCAATTCCCATAGCCTGTGTAGCGTGGACAGTTACGCATGAAGAAGTATTCAAAGAGCCAAGGGCTTACTGCAGTGGCAGAAGTAAAACTGCAAAAACTTTGTTGGCAAGAAAATTATTTTATCTTTTTACCTGTGAGTACTGCTTTAGCCACTACGTCACCGTACTGTTTCTTTTTTTAACCGGTTATAAATTGTTACTGGATGATTGGCGGGGTTATATCATAGCAGGGTTCTCGCTGGTTTGGGTAGCAAATATTTACATGAGTATATTCAGCTTTTTGCGCCAGGATATTAAAAAGGAGCAAACAGAAATTGCTTGTATGGAAGATGTAAGAAAGAAATGATCCCTCATTTATTAAAAATTACAATCTGACATTTTTTATCTCAATACAGGCTGGATTCTTACCAAACAGTAAAAGTTTGGTTTATAGTAAACAGGTAAGGAAAAAACTTTTAAATATGTATGATTGCTGCAGTGCTTTGCTGGTTGAATAAAAAATATGGATAAAATCCTATACATATTATCAAGGCCATTGGCCGCATGCAAATTGCAATAGTGTTAAGCTCATCGGTAAGTTGCTGTTCAAGATTTAGACAATTAAGGCGACTATTAAATACTGTGACAGGTACGCTAAAAATTAAAACACTGATTGTACAACCTTTTTTGAAAAAACATTATGAAAACAAAACACCTGGGTATTTGGATGGATCATGCGGGTGCACACCTGATGGATGTGACCAGTGCTGATATGAAAACTAACACTATTGAATCTGCATTTACGGATTCAGTAAAAGAAACCTCATTACACAAAGGAGAAAAAAATAGGCACAACAAAGACCAGCAGGAACAGTTGGCTTACTACCATCAAATAGCAGCCGTAATAGAAAACTGTGAGAAAGTATTACTTTTTGGTCCTACAAGTGCTAACACGGAATTATTGAATGTGCTGAAAGAGGATCACCGTTTAGATAAAATAGACATTGAAATTAAGACTACCGGCAGAATGACTCAAAATAAGGAACACGCTTTTGTAAAAGCATATTTTTTTAAGCACTTATTTCATGGTGTGTAAGTCAGCCACAGCCGCAAATTGTGTAGAAGCAATCATCATTTAATTTAAATAAAGCACAACAAAAATTGAGAAATATGAAAAATGTATTAGTAGCACTGGATTATGATCCCACGGCTCAAAAAATAGCAGAAATTGGATTTTCAATTGTCGGAAATAATGGCACCACTTTTACATTACTGCACGTGATTGCAGACCCCTCGTATTATCCATCTTCGGCCTATGACCCGATAATGGGATTCGGCGGTTATGTTAATATCGATGTATCGATGCCGGATGTTATGGGTAAATTAGCAACTACTTCCCTGGAGTTTCTTGTAAAAACCAAATATCATCTTGGTAACGAAAGCATTAAAACAATAGTGAAAGAAGGAAGTGTGGCAGAATCTATTTTAAAGGTAACTACTGAAATAAAAGCTGACACCATAGTGATGGGCTCTCATAGCAGGAGATGGTTAGAAAATATTTTGATGGGTAGTATTACAGAATATGTGCTGCATCATACTCATATCCCGCTTTTGATTATCCCTACCGAAAAGCATAACTAATTGTGGGGTTTTTTCTTGTGTAAACAGGCGGTAGATGTTTAACTGAATGGCTGTGATAAATATAAAACAGGCACTGTCTTTCAGAAGACCTACATTACATGGATCATTGGTAACTAAATAATATGGCAACACTAAAAAAGCCGGCTGAGGGAAAGGAACTCGAAAAACAGAAAATTCACATTGTTGTAGAAATTATTGAATATATACTAAACGCTGTATTAAGCAGGACCATCATTAAAAAACTACGGGTAATGTAACTGTCCCTTCATTTGCAGAAGGTGAGGAACTGGCTGAAAAAATTTCTCCTTTCGACAACTATGTCCAGGTGATTGATGGTGCTGCAGAAATTACAATTGACGACAGGTTATTTAACCTAAAATTGGGAGAAGGTATTATTATCCCTGCCCACGCCAAACACTGCTTTAATGCAGATGAACAGTTTTAAATGATTTCTACTGTTATTAAAAGCGGTTATGAAGATTGAAAAATCAAGAAGGTATTTTAAGCAAAGATTTGTTCGAATATTCTTAAAAGTAAGCCGTTGATTTTGATATACCTTTTCTAAGATTATTACTCTGTAACTATATCTACTCCTGCATTGAAACTTTACATAAAATACATGGTTAGCATCCGTTGCAAAATGGTAGTAAAGGAAGCGTTTAAAAAACTGGGCCTGCATTATGTAACCGTAAATTTAGGTGAAGTGGATGTTTTGGAAAACATTACCGATAAACAAAGAGAAAAACTAAAAGCTATTCTTCTAATATCGAAGCTTGAGTTAATGGATGACAAGAAGGCGATCCTGATAGAAAGAATAAAAGCTGTCGTAATAGAATTGGTACATTATTCAGATGAACTGCCCAAAACAAACTTCTCTGCTTTTTTAAGTAAAAAGCTGGAGTATCAATATACTTACCTGGCAAATCTTTTCTCTGAAACACAAGGCACTACCATAGAGCATTATATTATATTGCATAAGATCGAAAAAGTAAAAGAATTAATCCTTTACAATGAACTCAACCTTACAGAAATAGCTGACAAACTCCACTATAGCAGTGTTGCACACCTCTCCAGCCAGTTTAAAAAGATAACCGGGTTAACCCCGTCTTACTTTAAATCTTTAAAGCATAAAAAGCTTAGGATGCTCGAAGATTTATAAGTTTGGCGTCTCATAGCTTTAACCAAACGGACTCCTTAATTTCTACAAAAGTTTGTGAGTAAGGAAAACTTGAAAAGCTGGATAGCCAACATTTTCAAAAACTGCGCAACAACAGGGAAAACAACCTGCGTAACTTTAAGACAGGAATTGATTGAACTGATTCCTTTTAAAATTATTCATGGCAAGGTGTCCCTTAGATGCAATGATAGATGCAACATTTTAATGCAAAACGAAGGAAGATTTTGTATGTAGCTATCCGCAATGTAGGTCTGGAAAAATTAGAGTCCGCAATGAACTTGGGTAACATCCGGCCTGTAGAAAATATGTATGTACTTGCATTAACAATTTCTATTACAACAGACCCTATGAGTTTAGGAACAGAAAGAATCACTTGATATTTGTGCGCAAAAAATGGCGGTCCCATGATATACCGTTTATTACAAAATTCCATGAAAGAAAGATGAAGGGGGCCCGCCATTGCTGCATAATAAGGGTTTCAACCGCAAACATATACTGCATCGCCCAGCAAATAGTTTAGTACTAAAGGGGCAACTTTGCTTAAGCATTAAAAGAAAGACTGCTGCCGTGGCAATGGATTTCTCTGAAGAAGATATGTTCTTCTTTAGTTAACAAAAATTACGCACCGCTACTTTTGAAGGTAGGTTTGTATGTGTGTTTGACCTTACAGCACTAAGAAGCAAATTAATTCTACCAATCAATTCATATCAATTTGCATTGATACAATGTAACACACATTGACTTGCATTGATACAAATAAACACACATTGATCCGCATTGATTTGTATTGATATGCAACTATTCCATTGATATTGAGCAATCAATAATAAAAATTCGCAAATTGTTGCTCCTAACCAGCATGAACCAAAACCCTGAACAGCTTGCCCGTGATAGAATAGACATTGAGCTTACTCAATGCGGCTGGGTTATCCAAAATAAAAAGCAAATCAATTTATATGCATCAACAGGAGTTGCCATCAGGGAATATCAAACCGATATCGGTCCGGCTGATTATGTATTGTTTGTAAACCAGCAACCAATGGGCATCATTGAAGCAAAGCGTGCGGAGGAAGCAGTTCATCTTACCATGCATGAAGACCAGACGGAAGGATACCGTACCGCCAAATTGAAGTACTTAGATAACCAGCCTTTGTTCTTTGGATATGAAAGCACCGGCGAAGTAACACGCTTTACCGACTTCCGTGATCCCAAGCCAAGGTCAAGGCCAGTCTTTACTTTCCATCGTCCGGAAACATTTGTAGAATGGATAAAGCAGGATAAATCATTAAGAAATCGTTTGCAGGACATTCCAGCCCTGGCCGGCGCTCGGGTTAAGGGATTGCCAGGTATTAGCCATTAACCAATTGGAAACGTCTTTTAAAGATGCCCGGCCAAAAGCATTGATACAAATGGCTACCGGCTCCGGCAAAACATTTACCGCCATTACTTTCATTTACCGCTTATTGAAATTTGCCAAAGCCAAGCGCATTTTGTTTTTGGTTGATACCAAGAATTTAGGTGAACAGGCAGAGCAGGAATTCATGGCCTATGTTCCCAATGATGACAATAGAAAGTTTACTGAGTTGTATGGCGTGCTAAGATTGAAAAGCAGTTTTATTCCTGCCGATAACCAGGTGTACATTTCCACCATTCAAAGAATGTACAGCATCTTAAAAGGGACAGAGATAGATGAAAGTGCCGAAGAACAAAATCCCAATGAACGCTCTCAACCCAAAGAACCGTTACCGGTGGTGTACAGCGAAAAAGTACCGCAGGAGTTTTTCGACTTTATCGTGATAGACGAATGCCACCGCAGCATTTATAATTTATGGAAGCAGGTGCTGGATTACTTCGATGTATTTCAAATTGGCTTAACAGCTACACCTGATAACAGAACCTTTGGCTATTTCAATCAAAATTTAGTAAGCGATTACGGTTATGAAAAAGCGGTGATTGACGGCGTGCTGGTTCCCTACAATGTTTTTACTATTGAAACAGAAATTACAAAGAATGGAAGTAAAATCGCTGTAAAAGAAAATGTAGAAAAAAGAGAGCGGCTGACAAGGCGCAAATTCTGGGAAAGCGTAGATGAAGACATTGAATACAGAGGCAAACAATTAGACAAAGACATTGTAAACAAAAGCCAGATAAGAATCATCATAAGAGCAATAAAAGAAAACCTGCCAAAGATGTTTCCCGACCGTATCACGCATACACTTGCCTTGGCTCCCTCTCCACCGGAGAGGACGGGGGTAGAGGCCGCCTTTGAAGTCCCCAAAACCCTCATCTTCGCCAAAACAGATTCCCACGCCGAAGACATCATCGAAATCGTCCGTGAAGAATTTGCTGAAGAAAATAAATTCTGCAAAAAGATCACGTACAAGAGTGACGAAGATCCAAAGACAGTACTCAGCCAGTTCCGCAACGACTACTATCCTCGTATTGCCGTTACAGTTGACATGATTGCCACCGGCACCGATATCCGTCCGCTGGAAGTACTGGTATTTATGAGAGATGTAAAAAGCCGCAGCTATTACGAACAGATGAAAGGCCGTGGCACCCGTACCTGCAGCCTGGAACAATTAAAAGCCACCGGCACACCGTCTGCTAAATTTACCAAAGACCATTTTGTAATCATTGATGCCATTGGTGTGGAGAGCTCACAAAAAGCCGACAGCCGCCCATTGGAAAAAAAGCCCGGCATGAGCCTGAAAGATTTGCTGCAGAATGTAACCATGGGAAATACGCAGGAAGACATCCTCAGCACACTCGCCAATCGCCTCATCCGGCTCGACAAACAGATCTGCGAAAAAGAAAAAACAAATTTTGCCGAACAGGCCAACGGCCATACCATCAGCCATGTGGTGAAAGAATTATTAAACGCCTACGACCCGGATACAATTGATAATTTAAAATTGAAAGTTGAAAGAGAAATGCAGGGTGCATCACCGGCAGACACCCATTCACAATTCACGATTCACCATTCACAACTCATCGAGCAAGCCGTAGCAGTCTTCAACAATCCCGAACTCCGCACTTCATTGTAGACGTTCGCAAAAAATACGACCAGGTAATTGACGGCATCAACATAGATACCATCACCAATATCGGTTGGGTAAAAGACCAGGAAGCTGCAGCCGCCCTCACCATCAGCAATTTTACGGCATGGATACAGGCACACAAAGACGAGATAACCGCCCTGCAGATTTTTTACGGCCAGCCCTACCGCCGCAGGGAACTCACGTACAAAATGATCCGTGACCTGTACGAAAAAATAACCACCGAACAACCCCTCCTCAGTCCCCTGCATGTGTGGCGGGCTTATGAGCAATTGGGCCAGGCTAGTGGCAGTGCAAAAAACGAACTCACCGCATTGGTAAGTTTAATACGCACCATCACCGGCATTGATGACGCACTTACCGGCTATGATAAAATGGTGGACAAAAATTTCCAGGACTGGGTATTTAAAAAACAGGCCGGCACTTTAAAATTTACCGAAGAACAAATGCAATGGTTGCGGATGATAAAAGATTATGTAGCCGGCAGTTTTCATGTGGACAAAGAAGATTTTGAACTGGACCCGTTTAATAAAAATGGCGGCCTCGGAAAAATGTGGCAACTGTTTGGCGACAAAACAGATGAAATTATTAATGAATTAAATGAAATGCTGGCGGCGTAATTTTTCTTTGTCACATTGAGCTTGTCGAAGTGCAGACAAAAAAAAATATTTATGAACCAGAGTGAATTGCTACTATTAGGCTTCATTGGCGTCGCACTCTTGTACTGAATAACATTATTGAACAAATGAACAAAGAGCAAAACATTAATCAATTACCAAAAGATTGGAAGTGGGTGAAGCTGGTAGAAGTATGTGAAAAAATTGTTGATGGATCACATAATCCTCCGAGATCAAAAGATTCAGGTATGCCGATGCTGAGTGCAAAAGATATTTTTAAAAACAAGATTTATTTTGATGACCCAAGGTGGGTTAGCGAAGAAGAGTTCTTAAGAGAAAACAAAGGACAAACATTAATGCAGGAGATATATTGTTAACTATTGTTGCGACTATTGGAAGAACAGCTGTAGTGCCAATTAAAGCTTCTAAGTTCACATTGCAAGGAAGTGTAGCAGTTTTGAAGACAATTCAAAATCCATATTTTTTCTGTTATGCATTTCAAACGCCAAAATTTCAACAGCAGCTAAGAGACTACGCAAAGGGAACTGCTCAAAAAGGTGTTTACTTAAAGACATTATCTCAATTAGAAATTCCACTTCCTCCCAAACCGACCCAACAAGCTATTGTTTCCAAAATAGAAGAACTTTTTAGTGAGTTAGACAAAGGCATAGAAAACCTGCGTACCGCCCGACAGCAACTAAAAACCTATAGGCAATCTGTTTTAGAGTCAGCTTTTAAAGGTTTATTTACTCAAGATTGGAGAACTAAACATTCAAATAAAAAACCTGCTGACCAAATAATGAGACAAGTACTTATTGAAAAAGAAAAAGTTGCGAAAAGTAATGGATTTAAACTTCCACCAATTGAAGCAGTAGACGAAGAAGAGCTATCATTACTTCCTGAATTGCCTGAGACTTGGACTTGGATAACTCCAGATGAAATATCCTCTCCAGAAAAGTATTCAATTGGCATTGGTCCGTTCGGAAGCAATCTTAAAGTTAGCGACTATAAGACGGAAGGCGTTCCACTGGTATTTGTAAAAAATATTACAAGAAATGATTTCACTTTGGAGCTTAAATTTATTACAGAACATAAATTGAAAGAATTAATTGCTCATTCAATAAAGCCTCGGGATATAGTAATTACAAAAATGGGTGATCCACCTGGAGATTGTACAATTTATCCGGAAAACAGACCAATAGCAGTAATAACTTCTGATTGCTTAAAATTCAGGGTATGGGATAAGTTTAGTAACAGGAAATACTTTAAGTATTGCATTGAAACAAATATTATCAAAAAACAATTGGGGCTACGAACTAAAGGAGTTGCACAAAAGAAAATTAGTTCAACAAGATTCAAAACAATTTTATTTCCTTTTACAGAAATTGAAGAGCAAGATGAGATTGTGCGTCAAATCGAAAGCCGCCTCAGCGTAGCCGATAAAATGGAAGAAAGCATAATACAAAGCCTGCAACAGGCTGAAGCATTAAGGCAAAGTATTTTAAAAAAGGCGTTTGAAGGGAAACTTATTTAAAGATTAAAACTAAACTTATGGCTGAATTTGCACCACAATATAACCTGATGAAAATTATCGATAAAATTAGAACTGGGATATCTTATATCTTCTGGATTATATTCATACTATCAGTTACTCCAGCAATTTTAAAGATGTTTGAAATTGAATTAAGCATAGATGATCTATTAAATACCATAAATATTATTTGTATTTCTTTATTCTTCGTTTTGGAAATCGTTACAGAATATATATTAATCCCTCAAGCTGACAGTAAACGCCGTGATGATTTCATAGACAATACTTTCGGGTCAACTTTTTCAACGAATTCCTCGGTAGGATATTATGATACAAATGAAATTCAACAGGGACTTTACAAGGTCGCTACAAATTTGTTTCAAAATAGTTATTTTACATATAACCTTTTAAAAGCTATAACTCTCAGAAAAACTGTCTTGCCTTCACTAGTACTTTTAAGTATTTCTGTTTTCGCCTATTATGGATTCAAACAAGTGCCTTTTGGGTTGTCTTTATTACAGGCATTATTTTCAGCCACGCTTTTAGGTGATTTAATAAAGCATTTTATTTTGATGGTTCGATTACATACAATACATGACTCTTTGATTACTCTCTTTCAAAATCGAGACGTCAAATCAAATACTGACAAATATAAAACTCAAATTTATAGTTACTGGCTACAGTATGAAACACTTCATAGTAGAATACAAGCCGGTATTCCAGATGCGGTATTTAAAAAATTAAACATTGGTCTTACGGAAGACTGGAATAATATAAAATTAAGGTACAACATAAACTAAAAATAGAATGGCACTTTCAATAAATGGCAAGCTTTTGCAGTTGTAAGTCTTTGCGGGGCGAAAATAAGAAAGAATATATATCTAAGTTAGTTTTTCGTTAAATGCCTTTGGTCATATCATCTAAAATAATCTTCATACTTGCTATATACCTGGAGATGTTCGTTGTTGGATGACGTGAGGTCGATGTTAGAAAAGTACCAATGGAGATTTTTGGTACCGCCCCATAACGGCTCAACAAAACTGCTTTATATTCTGCAGTTGTACTTGGTGTTCTGTGTGCAATGTGATTCCTTACTTTTCTCATTTCTT